>DASZPI010000399.1:0-3720 GCA_035550355.1 Pirellulales bacterium | reverse complement strand
CAGACCCGTTGGCAAGCAAATACATCCCCAAACAAGAACGCCTCGGCTGCCCAACAGCCCGGCGCCACAGTTTGTTGCGTGAACCTTTCGAGCCGCAGCGCGGCCGCGTGCCGCGCTGCGCGCTTGGTTTTTTGGCTCGCGTCTGCCGGTGGCCGCTGGTACGTTAGATGCCTGCATCTCGATTGCCGCTGGCTATCGCCGCGCCGCCTCTGAGGAAACTCCCGATGGCAAAAAGCTGTCTGATTCTCGCGGTCTTCGCACTGACAAGCATCGCGGCGGTTGCCGCGACCGAACAGGGTTTCAAGCCGCTGTTTGATGGCAAGTCGCTCGATGGTTGGGTGCAGCGCGGCGGCAAGGCGACCTACGAAGTGGTCGACGGCACGATCCGCGGCACGACCGCCCCGAATACGCCGAACAGCTTTCTGTGCACCGATCGCGACTACGCCAATTTCATCCTCGAACTGCAATTCAAGGTAGACGACGGCCTGAACTCAGGAGTGCAGATTCGCAGCCAATGCTTCGACGAGGACAAAACGCTCGATGCCAAAAACCCCAAGGGCAAGCCGATCAAGGTTGCCGCCGGGCGGGTGCATGGCTACCAGGTGGAAATCGACACCAACGACCGCGCTTGGAGCGGCGGCATCTACGACGAAGGGCGTCGCGGCTGGTTGAACACGCTCGCAGAGAACGACGCCGCGCGCAAGGCATTTAAGCACAACGAATGGAACGATTTTCGCATTGAGTGCCGGGGCGATTCGATCAAAACCTGGATCAACGGCGTGCCCGCGGCCGACTTGAAGGACGATTTGACCCCCTCGGGATTCATCGCCCTGCAAGTGCATAGCAGCAAGAGCCCGACCCCGCTTCACGTTCAGTGGCGCGATATCCGTATCAAAGAGTTGTAATCGTGAGTGTTTCGCGCCATTGCGTGTGCCTGCGTCGTACCGTGTTTGATTTACGTACGGTGTTCGGTTTGGTCGTCGCGGTTGTGGCGCTCGTGCCAACGGCCGCACCGGCGTTCGAGAACAAGTCGTTACGGGCGGCAAGCTCGTCGATCGTTGCCGACGAACTTCGCCGGCACGTGGAAGTCCTGGCCAACGACACGTTTGAAGGGCGCGCCGCCGGCTCGCGCGGCGGGCGCGCCGCAGCCGGCTATCTCGTCGAGCAGTTGAAACGCTTCGGCCTCAAGCCGGCCGGCCGCCCCGCAACGAGCTACTATCAGCCGTTCGGCGCGGGATATCAGAACATACTTGGCGTGCTCGAAGGCAGCGACCCCGAGTTGAAGCGCCAGTACGTGCTGGTCGGCGCCCATTACGACCACGTCGGCTACGGCAACGCGCAGAACAGCAACGGGCCGATCGGCTACATCCACAACGGCGCCGATGACAACGCCAGCGGCGATGCCGCGATGCTCGAAATCATCCAAGGCCTTTCGATGCTCGCCGAGCGCCCCAAGCGGTCGATCCTGTTCGCCTTTTGGGATTGCGAGGAGAACGACCTCAACGGCTCGCGGCATTGGATGGCCAGTCCAACCGTGCCGCGCGAGCAGCTTACGCTGGCCTTCAACATGGACATGGTCGGCCGGCTGGGGAAAAAGCCGTTGGAGATTATCGGCTCGCGTTCGGCGTGGGGGCTGCGACGGTTCGTCGCGGAGCACAACGACATTACGTCGCTGCCGCTGGAATTCACCTGGGAGATGAAGCGCAACAGCGACCATTATTCGTTCTATTCGCAAGGCATTCCGGTGCTGATGATCCACACCGGTCTGCACAACGACTACCACCGGCCCAGCGACGACGCCGAAAAGCTGAACTACGACGGCATGGAATCGATCGCACGGCTAATCTTTGAGCTGGTGTACGCCGAGGCCGAAGCCGAACGCCGTCCCGCGTATCGGTCGGCATCGCGGCTCGAAGATCCCGCGGGGCAACGACGGCTCGAGACGCCGCTGCCCTTGGGGCGCGGCCGGTTGGGCATCAGTTGGGATACGAACGACACAGCCAACCCCGGGCTGCGGATCGTGGAAGTCACTCCGCGGTCGGCCGCTGCCCGCGCGGGGCTCGCTGTTGGCGACCGGCTGGTGAGGATCAACGGCGTCACGATCGACGACGCAAACGATCTGCGGGCGATGGTGCTGGGGGCCAAGAACCCGATGCAGGCCGAGATCGTGCGCGCCGGCGCCGAGGAGCCGACCGAGCTGTCGATCGAGTTGGACGATCAGCCGGTGCGGCTGGGCATCTCGTGGCGCGAGGACGCCGGAGAACCCGGCACGATGATCGTCGTGCAGGTCATTCCCGGCTCGAACGCCGAGCGGGCCGGGATTCGCGTGCACGATCGCGTCTACCAGATCGCCGGCCGCAATTTCAAAGACGGCAACGAGTTCATCGCCCGCGTCGCCGAGTCCGCCGGGCCGATTGAATTGACCGTCGAACGCGCGGGGCGCGTCTCAACGGTGGTCGTGCGCGACTGGGCCAAATGAGGTTGCTCGGCTCGACTCCGACGGCCGACGCCGAAACGCTCACAGTCCGCGGCCGATGTCGTACAGCTCTTCGGCGTCGAACACCTGGTCGCGCGATTCGAACAGCAGTTTGACGGCAAGCTTATGCAGTCGCATTTTTGTGCCGCCGATCGCCAGCGCGCCAAAGCACTTGGCGCCATTGCGCTCGACGCCGCGATCGTTCACCTCGATGCCGCCAATTCCCAGGGGTGGAACGGCGTTCAGGTCGATCGCCACTTGCAGCGTCGCGCACTGATCGCGCAGTTCGGTCGAGAGCAATTCGACCCCTGCGGCACCGGCGGCGATGATCACCGTGACCCCCTCGATCGCCGTGCGAAGCTGGTCGTTGGTGGCCGCGGCCAGCGGAGTCAATTGGGCGGTTTCGACCTTGGCGGTCACCGCCTTGCAGACGCCGGTCGAGCGGTCGAGGCTGCGCGAGGCGACGCGCACCTTGGCCCCTTCGCGCGCCAGCAAGCGCACCACACGCTGGCCCACGGGACCGGTCGCGCCGAGCACCAAGGCCTCCGCACCGGCCAAGTCGATGTTCTTTGCGGCGGCGCGGACCGCGGCCGCGGCGGTGGTGTTCGCGCCGTTGGGGTCGATCATTACCGATACGCGGAGCGGGCCGAAGAACGTGCGGAGCACTTCGTCGCGCACCGCCTCGGCCGCGGTCACGTCGTTGCCGCCGATAAAGATCGCGGTGCGGCGCAGGTCGTCGGGCCCGCGCGTGAAGATCGCGCCATGGACCAGCGACCGCGCGTTGTGCGGCGTCACGCCCGAGCGCGTCAGCAGCCGATCGACTTCACCCGAGTCGAGCGCAACGACGCTGTCGAAGACGCTCGGTTGGTCGTCGGTGTCGAGCTGCAGCAGGATTTTCGCACGGTCCATACGCGGAGGGCCGAGGTGAAGTCGGCGGCTCGTCAGGTTGGAAGGATCGTGAGGCCGCGCCGCGCCGCCGATGCGGCGCGGCGCCGGTCCTGTTTTAGAAGCCGCGGAACGGGTGCTTTGCCGAATCCTTGCCGGCGACCATCTCGTCGGCGGTCGGCTTGCCCTTCATGGCGTTGGCGATCGCCATCTTCGTGGCTTCGTAGTTGTACTGATAGATCTTCTTGTCGTCCTCGGCCAGCCAGTGAATGAACACGCCGCAGACAATCACGTAGTCTTCGCACTTGTTTTTGGGGATCACGCCTTCGGCGACCGAGTCGGCAACCGCCTTGGCCACG
>DASZPI010000398.1:0-6985 GCA_035550355.1 Pirellulales bacterium | reverse complement strand
GCAAGAGGGCTTGTTCGCCTGGGGGCAGCTCGAGCGCGCTGGGCAACAACGCGAAGCGGGCGTAGAACACGCCGCCCACGGCCACCATTGCCGACAAGATGTGCAGCCAGCGAAAGATCAACGCCAATACGGCCATTAGTTCCACGATCAGGCAACTCCGGGAAAAGGCAAGCGGATGAGCGGTTCGATGAGCTTGTCCCGATCGTAAGAGCGGGCCGAGCAATTGTCTAGCGTCGCTCGAGCGACTGGCGATCGACCCAAGCGAGCGCTTCGGACCTGGTTGCCACGTAGCCATCGAGCTGCGCCGCACGCAAACCGCGCAGCAGCTCGCCAACGCGCTTGCCGGCAGCGATGCCGTGCGCGGCCAGATCATTGCCCGAGAGCAGAGGGGGCGGATTCAACACATCCGGCTCAAGCGCCAGCTTCGACCGGCAGAACTCGAAATCGTCGCTCGATTGGCCGTCGACCTCGGCCCGCGCCGCATGCAGGTCGACCAGGTCCGCCGCGTGTGGTTCGATTAGCAGCGGTTGCAAGCGCGACCAGGGCTGTTGGCACGCCCCGACGAGCGCCTGCTCGTGGGCGACCAACCAGCGTGCGTGGTCCGACTCGCGGTTGGAGAGTTTCAATCGCCGGCAGACGTCGGCGAGGCGCGCTGGCGGATCGCACGATTCACCGGTGCCGCATTGGCTCAACAATACCGCCAATACCAAAGCAAAGCTGCGCCGGGGCAGGGCGGCGACGATTTCAACGCCGTGCTCGAGCCGATGCGGCGGAGTCGTCGACAACTCGGAAAAGATCGCGCGCAGCAAGCCACTCGTTTCCAACAGCTCGAGACCGCGCACGACCGTGGGCAACTCGAAGAGCAAACGCAGCTCCTGCGCGATTCGTTCCGGGCTGACGACCCAAATCTCAAACGCCATGCGCTGGATTGCGGCGAGCGTCGCCGGTTCAAGAGCGAACTGGAACGTTGCCGCCATGCGCACCGCGCGCAGCATGCGCAGCTTATCCTCGGTTAATCGCTGGTGTGCATCGCCGATCGCACGCACAACACCGGCGCGCAAATCGTCGACGCCGCCGACGTAGTCGATGACCCGCCGATCGATCGGGTCGAAGAACAGGCCGTTGATGGTGAAGTCGCGCCGCTGCGCGTCGACCTCGGCCGTGCTGAACGACACGCCGTCAGGATGCCGACCATCGGAGTACGTTGCATCACGACGAAACGTGGTGACCTCGACCATCCCTTCGCCGGCGCTGCCCACCACGGCAACGACCCCGAAGGCAGCGCCGATCATCAGACTGCGCTTAGGTCCAAACAGCGTCTGGATTTGCTCGGGCACCGCGCTGGTGGCGACATCGTAGTCCTTGGGCCGGCGGTTCAGCAGCTCGTCGCGGACGCAGCCGCCCGCCCAGAGCGCTTCGTGCCCGGCGGCGCGCAGTCGCTCGACAATCTTCAAAGCAAAGGCGCGTTGGCGTGTGGGATCGGTTTCCGCCACGGCTCACCCACTACGTTGCCTACAACCGGCTGCCGTCGAGGATAAAATCGTTGCGGCTCGTAGGCTCGACGTGCATCGTCTTCGATTCAAAACGAATTTCCGGCAGTTCATGCACCGCTTTCTGCAAGGCTGCCTCCCAGCGCAGATGCACCTCGATCAGATCCGGGTCTTTGCTCGTAAGCTGGCGGCGGCGGGTGATCTGAAATTCATCGGCAACGTACTGCACCATGTCGATCGGCGGCCCCACGGTCACGTTCGAGCGCATGGTCGAGTCGATCGAGATCAGCGCGTACTTGGCTGCCTCGTTGAGCGTGGTGCGCTCGAAACGAATCCCGCGGTCGAGGATCGGCCGGCCGTACTTGCACTCGCCGATCTGTAGGTACGGCGACTCTTCGGTGGCCGAGAGCGGATTGCCCTGCGGATAGACAAGGTACAGGTTCGGCGGTTCGCCGCGGATCTGGCCGCCGAGCAACAAGTGGATGTTGAATTTGTAGTCGTCGCGCTCGAGATACGTGCGGTCGATCTCGGAAATGCGGTGGATTTGATCGCCAATCACTCGCGTCGCGTCGTACATCGACGGAGCGCTGGCCAGGCCTTGGCCGCGCTCGAAGTCGCGCCGCAGCAGCGTCATCACCGACTGTGACAGCGATAAACTGCCGCTGGCCAGGATCACCAGCACACGCTCGCCCGGCTGAACGAAGGTGTACATCTTGCGGCAGACATTGACCTGGTCGTACCCGGCGTTCGTGCGCGAATCGGAGGCCATGACCAGACCTTCGTGCGTCATGATCCCCAAGCAATACGTCATCCAGCGTGTTCCTTCGGCATGAAGACAAGCGTGCGCGTCGGTGATCGGCCGACCCAAGCCACCTGAAAATCTATCGTAACAAACCGACCTCGCGCTGAGCAGTGGCGAAGCTTAGGCACCGCGATTGCTACTGCCAATGGCCCGCTGCACAAACCGTGGGCGAGTCTCGCGTGTCGAATGAGCAACGCAACCGCGCGGGCTTGCCATTTACCGTAAATTTCCTCAGGCACGAAGTTTGCTTCGATTGGACCCAAGATGTTGATCAAAACCGGTTTCGAGCTTGTTTTTAACACTCCTGCACCTACCGTGATGCTGGCGATGCTGTTTGTGCATCCCGAGCGCTCCGCCGATCTGCTCGGTCCCGAGCGGCTGCAAACCGATCCGCTGCTGCCTTACGACGAATTCGTCGACTCGTTCGGTAATCGAGTCGCCCGGCTGGTGACCGCGCCAGGGCGCAATCGCCTGTTCGGCGAGAGCATCGTCGCCGATGCGGGGCGGCTCGATGCCGCCAATTTCGATGCACCGCAGTTGCCGGTCGAACAACTGCCGATCGACACGCTGCCCTATCTGCTGAGCAGCCGCTATTGCGAGGTGGACGAGCTGTCGGACACGGCATGGCGACTGTTCGGAACGACCACGCCGGGCTGGGCCCGAGTCCAGGCAATTTGCCATTGGGCGCACGACCATATCGAATTCGGCTACCAACACGCCCGGCCAACCAAGAGCGCCTGCGACGTGTACGGCGAGCGCAAGGGGGTTTGCCGCGACTACACGCATCTGGCCATCACCATGTGCCGCGCGATGAACATTCCGGCCCGCTATGCGACCGGGTACCTTGGCGACATTGGCGTGCCACAGTTGCCTTTCCCGATGGATTTCAGTGCGTGGTTCGAAGTATACCTAGGCGACCGCTGGTACACGTTCGACGCGCGGCACAATGCACGACGCATCGGCCGCATCGTGATGGCCCGCGGGCGCGACGCGGTCGATACGGCCCTGACCACTTCGTTCGGGCCGGCAGCGCTGGAATCGTTTCGTGTGTGGACCGACGAATATGTCGCAGCGCCAGCCATGGCGCCTTCGTGAACGACGATGACTTCAGCATGAAGCAGGCGAGCACGCACCACTGATGGCCGTACAACACGCAAGCCAAAGCCTGGACCAAGCCGGCGCCCATCCGCTCGACGGTTACGAATTGGGGCGCGCCTTCGACGAAATGCTCGAGGCCCCGGACTTGCCGCGGCCGCACTATCGATCGTTGCATCAGCGACTGCGGACGATCAGCGGCGATGAACTGCGGCGTCGCAAGGCCATGTCCGACTTATCGATGCTCCAGCACGGCGTGGGTTTCACCGTGTATCGCCAGGAGGAAGGGATCGAGCGGATCTGGCCGATGGATCCGTTGCCGCGGATCGTGCCGGCCGACGACTGGGCCCGAATCGAACACGGACTGGTGCAGCGCATCACGGCGCTGAACTTGTTTCTGAACGACTTGTACCACGGACAGTTCATCTTGCGCGACAAGGTGCTCGATCCGCGGTTGATTTACGAGGGGACATTTTTTCGCCGCGAGTTCATGGGGGCTTCGGTTCCGCGCGACATCTATATCCACGTGTGCGGCAGCGACCTGATTCGCGATCGCGACGGCAATTACCTGGTGCTTGAAGACAATTGCCGCACCCCCTCGGGTGTCAGCTACATGCTGCAGAACCGGCAGGTGCTGAAGCGGGTCTTCCCGCAAATTTTCGAACACTACAATGTCCGGGCCACCGACGACTACCCGGCGGCGTTGTTAGACGCGCTGCGGTATATCGCCCCCGGCGGCCGACATGATCCGACCATCGTGCTGCTCAGCCCGGGCATTTTCAACTCGGCCTACTTCGAGCACACCTTCCTGGCCCAGCGCATGGGCATCGAGCTGGTCGAAGGGCGCGACCTGGTGGTCGATCAGAACCGGGTTTACATGCGAACGACGCGCGGCATGGCCCGGGTGGATGTCATCTATCGCCGCATCGACGACGATTTCCTCGACCCACTGACGTTCCGTCCCGATAGCTGCTTGGGGGTGCCCGGGCTCGTGAATGCCTACCGTTCGGGGAACGTGGCGCTGGCCAACAGCATCGGCACTGGCATTGCCGATGACAAAGGCATCTATCCGTTTGTGCCCGACATGATTCGCTACTATCTGAAGCAAGACCCCATCTTGGCGAACGTCGAGACGTACCGCCCGGTCGTTCCCAGCCAGCGGCATCACATTCTCGAAAATCTCGAAAAGCTCGTGGTGAAAACCGTCAACGAATCGGGCGGTTCCGGCATGTTGGTGGGTCCGGCCTCGACGGCGGCGCAGCGTGAAGAATTTGCCGCGCTCATTCGCGCGCGTCCGCGCGATTTTATCGCCCAGCCGACGATCGATCTGTCGGTTCACCCAACCTTCTGCGACGGAAAAATCGAAGGGCGGCACGTCGACTTGCGGCCGTTCGTACTCTACGGCGAGCGCGTGACCCTGATCCCCGGCGCCTTGACGCGAGTGGCGCTGCGGCGCGGCAGCCTGGTGGTCAACAGCTCGCAAGGCGGCGGCAGCAAAGATACCTGGGTGCTGGCCGACGAGAACGCCGACAGCACCGTGCCGGTGAACATTCAATAACGATTCCACTCGAATCCGACGCATCCTTTAATCGCCGAACGAATAATCGCCGAACGAACGATCATGCTAAGCCGCGTCGCCGATGCCCTGTTTTGGATGAGCCGATATCTCGAACGCGCCGAGCATGTGGCGCGTTTGCTCGATGTGTGCTTTCATTTGGACCTCGATCTTCACGGGTTGCTGGCAAGCCGGCACGAGCTGCATTGGCGCGCCCTGGTCGCCACCATTCAACCCGGAGCTTCGCTGAACAACGGCCCGGTCGACCCGGAAACGGTTGCCGAAAGCCTGATGTTCAACCTCTCGAATCCCGAGAGCGTGATGTCGTGCATCAACCGAGCGCGGTACAACGCACGCAGCGTGCGCGGCACGATCAACAGCGAGATGTGGAAGGAGTTGAACAAGCTGTATTGGCAGCTTTGCGACGAGCAGTTCTGTGCGCATGCCCGCGAGTCGCCGCACGACTTTTACCAGGCGGTTGAGAGCGGCAGCCACCTGGTGCAGGGCGTTTGCGACGCGACGCTGACGCACGATGAAGGCTGGCAGTTCATTCAGTTGGGCAAATACCTGGAACGCGCCGACAAGACGCTGCGCATTCTCGATGTTCAGCATCGTTTGCTGAACGAGATGCCCGATCCGATGGACCTGTCGTTGAGCAACCTGCTGTGGGGTGCGGTGCTGCGAAGCTGCCGTGCCTACGAGGCCTACCAGACCCGGTATGTCGGACGCATCGAGCCGGAACACGTGCTCGAATTGCTGCTGTTGCACCGCACGTTCCCGCGCTCGGTGCTGTTTTGCCTGGAGAGTGTTGCCTCGGCTCTTGAGAAAATCGAGATCCACGTGCCCGACCGTGACGTGAGCCCGGCCGATCGCATCATCGGCCGGTTAACTGCCGACCTGCGTTACCTGGAAATGGGCGAAATCATCGATCACGACTTGCATTGGTTTCTGCGCAGCGCTCTGGAGAACTGCGCCGCAGCGAGCCGCGCCATCCAAGAGCAATACTCCTTCCATTATTTTGCCTCCGCCCGTTAAGCGCCCGTCGAGCCTCTGCCATGATTGTCGAAGTCCAACACGAAACCTGCCTGACCTATTCCGATTCGGTGACCGAATCGTTGGCCGAGGTCCGCATGGAGCCGGTCAGCGACGAGCACCAAAGCTGCCGCTCGTTCTCGCTCATGATCAAACCCGGGGCCGAGGTGTTCCGCTACCAAGACGGCTTCGGCAATCGCGTACATCACTTCAATGTCCTGTCGGCATGCCGCACCTTGGGGGTGGTGGCGGCAAGCGTCGTCGAGACTCATCCCGCCAACGGGCGTCTCGCGTCCAGCCGCGCTACCTGGCCGCTGAATCTCGAGGCGCTTGAAATGCCGTGCTACGGCTTTCTCGGCTTTCGCGGGCCAGTCCGCGCCACGCCGCTTTTGGAGCCGTTGCTGGAACGCCTCTGCCCGAACGAAGGCTGCCTGGTCGGCGAGTTCGTACTCCGTGTGGCCGACTACATCGCTCATCATTTCGAGTACGCCCGCGACGTGACCCTGGCGTCGTCGCCCATCGACGATTTACTCAGCCAGGGCAAAGGCGTTTGCCAGGATTTCACGCACCTGATGATCGCCGTGCTGCGCAGCTTCCAAATTCCTGCACGCTACGTGAGCGGTTACATCCATCGTCCGAACAAAGACTCGCAAAGCCACGCCTGGGTCGAGGCGTGGCTGCCCGATGTCGGCTGGTGCGGCATCGATCCGACCAATCGCACCGAGGTGAATGAACATTTCATCAAGGTGGCGGTCGGTCGGGATTTCAGCGACGTCGCTCCGAACAAGGGCGTGTACCGCGGGCGTGCCGAAGAAGGCATTCTCGTGCGTGTCGAAACGCGAGCGCTCGAGCGGCTACCTTCGCTGCAATGGCAAGAGAAGCTGCCACCGTTTGAAGTGCCGCTGACGCCTGTGATGGCTCGCAGCCGACACGCACTGACGACCGCCTACGACGACGGATCGCAGCAGCAACAGCAGCAACAGCAGTAGGACGCGTGCGAGGCGCCTTGGG
>DASZPI010000397.1:0-6683 GCA_035550355.1 Pirellulales bacterium | reverse complement strand
AGTGGGCCGACATAGGCAGCGACCGCGATGAGCACAAGGCGGCCACTTGCATAAAGCCCGTGATTCCCGCGCAACGTGTTGCATCGGCCTGCAACACGTCGACCGCATCGGCCTCGAGCATCGTGCGGAAGTACGGCAGATCATAGCCGTATTCGCCCGCAGCAATCTCCATACTGGCCGGGGCGCGGTCGCGCAGTAAATGCAAACCATCGAGATCGTCCGACGACACCGGTTCCTCGAACCACACAACACCCAACGAGGCAAAGTGCTCAGCAAACCCCAGCGCCTGTTTGCGGTCGTAGGCTCCGTTGGCGTCGACAAACAGTTGCACATCGGCACCAATCGCCTCGCGAGCCGCGCGCACTCGTTGCACGTCGTGCTCAGGATGCGTGCCGATCTTCATCTTCACGCGTGGAATGCCGTCATGGGCCCAGGCGGCAAGTTGCCGCTGCAATTCGTCGACGGTGTACGACGTGAATCCGCCGCTGCCGTACACCGGCACACGATCGCGTGCCGCGCCGAGCACCGATACCAAAGGCAAGCCGAGCAGTTTGGCCTTCAGGTCCCACAGTGCGACATCGACGGCCGCCATTGCCATCGATGCGATTCCGGGACGCCCAAGGTTGCGGATCGCACGCGCCATGGCGATCCACGCTGCGGGAATATCGAACGCATCGCAGCCATAAATCGTTTCGGCCAGTAGTTCGTCGATCAGGTGCGCCGTCGCGATGTCGGCATAGGTGTAGCCAATGCCCGTGGCATCGGCTGCTTGCGCTTGCACATACACCAGTGTGGTATGGTCCCAGGCAATCGTGCCGTCGGCCTCGGGACGGTCCGTCGGAATCTGGTATACCGCCACGTGCAAGGCAGAAATTGCGGCGTCAACGCGAGTGCTGCTGCTCATGAAGAGATGGTTCGGTCGATCACCTCACGCACTTTTTAGCCAGCACGTTCTTGTGATCGATCTGCTTTACTTCTCATCGCGGACCAATGATTTGGCGAAGTGCCATGTCTTGATCGGGCGTGTTATTGATCACGATCATTTGTCAGACGGTGTGTGCTCTTTGACTGACCTTCGCCCCGTCGTTCGATCAGCAGAGTGGTATCGTTTTCCCGACGATCGAGACAAGGCGGAGCCGCACGTCGTGCGCCGCGTAGGATGAGCTTTCGGCAAAGCAATGAACGTTGAGCAGCAGCGTCGCGACGACAGAATGTCGTGCTCCAATCGGTACGGCGAATGCGACGGCAACTGGCAGGCAGCGACAAACTTCATCACCGTGGAGGTTTTGACATGATTCACTCCGTTCCAGGTGCTGGTGATATCCTCGGCGATCCGCAACCAGACTCGTCGCGACACTTATCCCACGGCACGCGCACTTCGAATTCGGCGGGCCAGGTTTCGCCCGATGCATTCGATCCGCCTGCAGCTTCAGGTCTCAGACCCAATCCAAAGCATCTGCTCGCCGACAACGCAGACGCTCATCGCCACAGCTTGGTGCATGAAGCATGGCAATTTGCCGAGCACGCCGGCGGCATCGAACAAGCGATCGAGTTACTGCATTCGCTTCACGGTGCCCAACGGTAAATAGGTGTTTCCATGCGCAGCAAAGTGGTCGTCATCACCGGAGCGTCGGCGGGTGTTGGCCGAGCAACGGTCCGCGCCTTCGCACGACGCGGAGCGCGCATCGGCCTGTTGGCTCGCGGCGCCGCGGGACTTGCGGCAGCGCAGCGCGAAGTCGAGCAACTTGGCGGCCAGGCGATCGCGTTGCCAACCGACGTCAGTGAGCCGGAGCAGGTGGAAGCCGCGGCCGAAGCAGTCGTGGATGCGTTTGGGCCAATCGACGTATGGGTGAACGACGCGATGGTGTCGGTGTTCTCGCCGGTCAAGGAAACAACTGCCGAGGAGTTCAAGCGAGTCACCGAGGTGACCTACTTGGGATTTGTTTACGGAACGTTGACGGCGCTGCGTCAAATGTTGCCACGCAACCACGGCACGATCGTGCAGGTCGGTTCGGCGCTAGCGTATCGTGGCATACCGCTGCAAGCTGCCTACTGCGGAGCCAAACACGCCATACAAGGATTCACCGAAAGCTTACGCTGCGAACTGATTCACGACCGCAGTCGCGTTCGGATCACGATGGTACAGATGCCCGCGCTGAATACCCCGCAGTTCGACTGGGTGCGTAGCCGCTTGCCTCGCAAGCCGCAGCCGGTGCCGCCGATTTATCAGCCGGAAGTGGCTGCGGAGGCGATCGTCCATGCCAGCGAGCACTACCGGCGTGAGTGGTTTGTCGGGGGATCGACGGTTGTCGCCATTCAAGGTAACAAGGTCGCGCCGGGGCTCGGCGATTGGTACTTGGGACGTCAGGGGTATGACTCGCAGCAATACGACGGCAAGGTCAGCTCCGAGCGTCGCGATAACTTGTACGAGCCGGTCGACGAGACCGCCGATCACGGCGCTCACGGCGACTTCGACCGCCGGGCGCGATCGTTCAGCACGCAAGTCTGGCTTGATCGGCACCGCCATTGGTTGCTGACGGCAGCGGCGGCGGTTGGCTTGGCAGCGCTGTGCGGGGAGTCGTGCAAGATGTTCACGCGTCCGCGCCAAACTCGATCGACAATTCCTCGTCCCAGGGGACTCTTGTTCTAGATCGCGCTGCTTGTTCCTTCGATTGCCGAATTCCTGCCGCGAGACGCGCCTGGGATGCCTTCGGCCCGTCACGACGACGCTTATAAAACGGCTGATCTGTTCACGAGGCCGTGCCTCGTGTGCGTCGATTCCGACAACTTGCCCCTGTCGATTGAAGAAAGATATTGGCTGGTGCTCGCGCGGCCGCGTTCGCCGGCTCAGGTCAGCTACATCATGAACCGATTCGTTCAGCAGGTACTACACCGATTTGCCACATTCATTTTTGCTGAGCTATGCCTGTCGCTGGGAATAGCCCACGTTCTTGCGGATGATTTAGCCGCGATCGCTTTGAACCGCTATTGCGACGACGGTCGCTTGGCGATCGACAACCATGCGGCGGAACGCGCCCTGCGCGGGATCGCCGTGGGCTAGGCGAAAACCTCGTGCAGGGGGCCGTGAACCCTGACGAATACCTTGTCTTCCAACGCTGTTGACCGGCTATCGGCCGATCCTCGGCAAGCGATTGGGCAGCAAAGAGTTCAAGCTGGTTTATGATGTCGGCGGCGATCGGCATCTGCGGCCAGGCGCCGAGCGATTATCCCGAGTTCGCGCAGTTCCTCGTCGAACGAGGCATTGACAGCATCTCCCTCAATCCCGACTCGCTGCTGAAAACGACGGCGAAGATTGTCGAGATGGAGCAACGTTTATCTCCGCCTACCGCTGCATCCATGCCGCACGAACCTCTCCACGAAAGCGCGACTTAGACGGGTGCGTGGCGAGTCAGAGCGTCGTTGGATGCGCGCGATTGGGAACACTGATGCGCTGATTCGCACGTCTCGCACGTCGTTTCCAGTGCCTACCACGCAGCGACCCAGCCCAAGCGACGGTCGAAAGGTCCGTATTCCGTCGCAATTCGTGCAAAAGCTACGAGCGACGCAACTCTTTTCCAATCGGTACGCTCGTTGCCTTTGGTCGCTCTCGCGGTCGCGCGACGGACCCAACAAGCAGTTGTTGCTTGTCGTCGCGCTGCAGCGATCGCGGGATCGACGGCTGAGTTGCGTCGACTCGCGGTGCAACGGTACAAGTCTTTTTTTTGGAGGAGAGTTTGCGATGAATCGTATGCTGATGTTGGGAATCGCAGTCGTTCTAGGCTTTGTGGGGTTCTCGTTGCAGTCGGGCGAACAGACGGCACAAGCTGGACATGGCTGCCACGGCTGCAGCAGTTGTGCATGTGATGGATCGTACACCTGCTCGGCGCCGGTGTGCGACGGCTGCAACGGCTGCCATGGGCGCCGCCGCCTGTTCCATCGTCGTCACGCCTGCTCGGGATGTTACGGCTGCAACGGCTGCTCAGGCTACTCCTACGGATGCCAAGGCAATGGTGCGGCGCAAGCTCCGCCTTCGCCACCGGCCCCGCCCGCTCCCATGCCCGCGCCGATGACGTAAGCAGGCACGCCCGTGAGCACAAGGGTCGTAGTCGTGCGCGAAGCACCGTCGGTGCTACGGTGCTTCGCGCTGGTCGCGTCAAGGCATCGTGAACTATTTCAACGGGAGCTGAATCATGTCAGTCGGTCGAATCTGCAATCGTCTGGTCGTGCTGGCTGGGCCGAAAGAAACTATCGTCGTCGCCGCACGTCGAATGCTCGAGCAGCGTGTCGGAACGTTGCTCGTGCTGAACGATAGCAAGCAACCCATCGGTATTCTCACGGATCGCGATCTGGTGACGCGCGTCATGGCGGTGGGAAAAGATCCCAACACCGTTCATGTGGACGAAGTCATGACGAGCGATCTGCGCACGGTGTCCGAAGACACGCCGATCGAAACCGCGATTGCCGAGATGGATGCGGGCGGCTTTCGCCGCATGCCGGTTATTGGCGCGCGCGAAGCGCTCGTCGGAATGATTAGCCTCGACGACATTCTCGGGCTGCTGGTCGAGGAATTCGCGAGCATCGGCGGTATCCTCGATTCCACACGAGTTACTCGATAGCCAGCAGCGCGACCGAAGCATTCGCCGGCTGCACTGCAGTCGCTCAAAGCATTTTACCGGAGGTGAATCATGCGCGCGGCGGCATTTCAAAGGCGACATTTCGCCGTTCTGCTGGCGATTGTCTTTGCTCTGGCTACGTTGATCGTTTTCATCCTTGCCGGTTCGCTCGAAGGGGCGGCCGGGATCGAGCGCTACACGGCTGCAAAGATCGCAGCATTGCGCGCTCAGGCTGAACAGGCAAAGACCATTCCTGAAAACGCTCCGGAAGGCTGGTCCAAGAGCAGTGCCGATCCAGGCAAGCTCGTGGGCGTGTTTCAGCCGTTGCGACTGAGAGAAGGTTTCGTGCTACGTGCGTACCAGTTCAGGGAAGATGGCAACGGCAACGCTTTTGTATGGGCGCTGCCAGCGACTGCCGCCTTTCCCGAGCCTCAAGATTGTCCCAAAGTCGCAAATCAGCCGTTCAGCGCGCCGAGACCGCCGCAGGCGCTCGACAACTTTATGGAGGCCATCGATGGCGATCGCTCGGCGTGGTCGTACATGGCAGCATCGTTGCTGCGGCGGGAGTTGCGCGAATTCGGCGCCATGTGGCATGGCTACAACTGGATGACTCACGTCGTGCTCGATGACAACCCGTTAGGCATTCCGGTTGTAGGCAACGACGATATCATGCAGCGGCCGTCGGGCAAGCCGGATCAATGGAAGTGGCTTGACGCCGAGCCCAAGGCGTGGGCGCCGGAGGTCAGTGTCGAGAACGATCGCGTGCTGGTGACGTTCTACACCTACAGCGGCCTATATAAACAAACGATCTACCGACACGTCGATACGTACGAACCAGGCAAGTACCTCGCAACATCCGAAGATAAAGCGATTGCCGAAGGGCCGCCGGGCTTTGCGTTCTAGCACCGAGTCGGCTCAAGGAGTTTTCGCCGACTCATCGGTGCTTTTGAAGTCAAAGCCCCACAAGTGGCCTTTCATACCGATGAAGCGGAACTCGATACTCGCCGTCAGCGCTGCTTGCTCGCAGACCATCTGATATTTCAGCGTCAGCAGTTGACCACGATCGGCGGTGAATGTCTCGTTCTGGTAGGTGACGGATTGGATTGCACCCGCTTTGCCGGCAACATCGTCGATCATCGACTTGAGCTTGTCGTCGGGCAGCTCACGTCGCAAATCCTCGTGCATCATTGCCGCAGCGCCGGACACGTCTCGGTCGAAGAACAAGCGGATGAATCGCTCGGCACGCTCGCGGTAGATCGTCGTCTCGCTGGGGCCGTGAAACCAATCCTCGGGAATCTTGTCGGATTTAACCGAAAAGAAAGTGAGCAAACCGTCGCGCGTTTCAAGGTCCGATGTCGCGTCGCCGTGCTCAAAATGAACCGTTCCCTTGCTTTCCTTGAGCGACCCTTTGGACGTAACGTTGGCATGGGTTTCAAAGTCCGACTTGCTTAGCCCTTGATACTTGCCGAGCTTGTCATGGACCTCGGCCAGCCAGGCGTCGAGCACCGGGTCGTCGATCTCGGCGCGCAACTCGGGGGCGCAAAGTACGAGCACCTGCTCGGGATCGCCGGAATCGACGGCCGCGAAAAATCGATCCTGCAAGTGAGCGCCTGATCGCTGCGCCCAGAAGATCAAGCTAATGCAGCCGACCACGAACAGCAGAAAGACCGCTCCCAGAAACAGCAAGATTTTTTTGAACATGGAATTACCTGTTAAAGGAACGAGTCCGCAAGCAACGCAACAATGGTTCAACTCATGCCGCAGCCTTGGTGCGTCCAGGTTCAACCCTCAGCCTCAGCCACATGTTGGACAAGAACGTTGGACGCAAGCGAACTGGCAAGCCGTGTGCCATCACGATCCTCGCGGTTTATACAGAATTTCGGTCGGCGGGCAGCGTGCCGACGTGCGCGCTCTGTGCCATTTCGCACGTCTTCGTGGCGGTGCAGCGGCGTCCGTGGTCGAGGGGACCGTAAGCGCGATGCTCGCCGTCGATTGCAATACCTCAAGTACAAATTCGAGTTTTCAAACCTTGGCCCTAGGTTTGCCATAAGGCTCGACTGCCATGCCGTT
>DASZPI010000396.1:0-2519 GCA_035550355.1 Pirellulales bacterium | reverse complement strand
TCTCGACACAGCGCTTGATCGGAGTTGGCGACGCGTACGACGCGCTTGTCGAGCAGCTGCCCAAGCGGGTTTCGAGCATCGTCACCGGCAACCAGCTTGATGAAAAAACGCAAATGGGTCCCATGATCCGCGAGTCGGACGCAAAGCGCGTCGAGCAGTGGGTCGGCGAAGCGGTCGCTTCGGGCGCGCGTGTGTTGGCCGGTGGACGTCGCGAGGGATCGATCTTCCAGCCCACGCTCGTGGCCGATGTGAAACCAACGATGCGCATCAGTTGCGACGAGGTCTTTGGTCCTGCCGTCGCGGTCACTCGGGCGAGCAACGTCGACCAAGCAATTGCCATGGCGAACGATACCCGCTACGGCCTGAGTGCCGGCCTGTTCACGCGCAGTCTCGATGCCGCCATGCAATTCGCCCGCCATGTCGAGTCGGGCAACTTACACGTCAACTGGGGTCCTGCGTGGCGGGCCGACCTGATGCCGTACGGCGGATTGAAGGAAAGCGGTTTCGGCAAAGAAGGTCCGAAGTATGCGATCCACGAAATGACCGAGACCAAAGCGGTCGTCATTCACGGTCTTTAACGCTACCAGTGCAGCACGTCGTACAGCCGCTCGATCATCTCGTTGCCGCGCGTGGCAATTAGCCGAACCGCAATCGCCAGCAGCGCGCCGCCGGCCGCGAGCCATCCCAGGGCGCACCACGAACGCTCGGTCCGCTTTGGCAGATGACCGGCAAGCGATTGATGCAATCGCTGCCATGCCGCCAGGTTTTGGTGTCGTGTGGTCGCGGTCAGCACCGTGGTCGCCTGCCCGGCCGACCAATCGAGGTAGAATTCGATCTGCAAGTGCGGCAGCGAAACGGTCGTACCCGCCCAGCGCGCCTCCGAATCGAGTTCACCAACCGCGGCAGCGATCGCAATGCGCAGGTCGGCCCAAGGCAACGATCCGTAGATCACCAACCGCGGCTTGGCCGCCAGCGCCGCAAGCGACACGCACAAGCTGTACAGCGTCAGCAGCATCGCCCAGAGATAGGGCCCCAACTCGGCAATCGAAGCCGAGCGTGGCATGAACAGCTCGATGGGACCGACCAACGCCAGGCCGGCGGTGCCCGCCCCCAGCAGGGCCAAATCGCGCGCTCCGCTGACAATCGTCGGCCGCCGCCGCCGATGGAGCACGCCGATCAAAACGAAGTACAGTCCCAACGGCGTCAGCGCGATCGTCAACCGTAGTGGATCAAGCACTAGTGCACCGGGTTGCATCACGCCTTACGACCCAACATCCGGTCCAGCGCGTCGGACGTGTGATACACCAGCGCTTCGGGCCAATGCGTGTACGGATGAAAATACTCGAAGGTGAGATATTCTCGATAACCCACCGAATCGAGCGCTGCGATTACCGCGGGCCAGTTGGTCGTGCCATCCAACAGCGGGCGGAACGACTCGAGCTTGAACTCGGTCCCCGCGCGCTTGTCGTACTCTTTGAAGTGCACGTTTCCGATCCGGTTGCCGAGCAGGCGAATCCAATATTCCGGAAACTGGTACTGCATGATGTTGCCCGTGTCGAAGTGCACGCGCACCCGTGGGTGATCGAACGAATCGACAAACGCATTCATCTCGGCCGGACTGAACAGAAATCCGTTGGCGAAAATATTTTCGAGGTTCAGGTACACGTCGGCCTTTTCAGCCTCGGGCAGCAGTTGGCCAATCGCTTCGCACGATCGCTGCTGGCACAGGTCGTTGGGTACGGCCGGCATCTCGGGCAGCCAAGGGATGTAGACCGACCCAGGAATCACGAGCAGATTTTTGGTCCCGAGCTCGTGTGCCGCCGCGATCATTTGTCGCGCCAGCTCCATGCCGCGCTTGCGCCGCTGCGGATCCTCGGCTGTCAGCGAGTAGGGCCAATATAAGAACGAGCACAGCCCGCTGATCGCCAAACCGATGTCGCGTGCCTGTGCTGCAATCGCGCGCAATTGGCTGTCGCTGGCCGCGGGCGAAATATCGCCCTCGAGCGCGAAGTTCACCTCGACCGCATCGAATCCCGCGTCCTTCGCCAGCCGAAAGCAATCGAGCAGCGACATTTTTTGCGGGTACGGAAAGGCCCACAGATTGATCGACTTTTTCATCTCGTACCGCTTGCTGGCCGGCGCGGGTGCGGTCTGAGGGGCAGCCTCGGCGGCTTCAGCAAGCCCCTGTGCCGCCAGGAACGCAGGCCCGAACCAGGCTGCGTACGCCAGCAGCTCGCGGCGATCGAGCGGCGGCAGCGACGATTTCGGCGATTGGTTGTCACTCATCGCGTTTCTCCGAGCGAACTAGATGCGCGTCACCCTCGGCTGCAGCAACGGCAATCATTCCATAACCATCAGCCCTGCACAACGCTCTGTCCGTCGAGCCGATCACGGCATATACTTCAAAGCCCATTGACCCCAGGAATTGCCTCGCCATGGAACGCGAATATCTCGATCGTGCCCAGCGTATCCGACAGCGGTTGACGCAGTTGCGGGACTCTCTTTGACCTGGGAACCAA
>DASZPI010000395.1:0-6023 GCA_035550355.1 Pirellulales bacterium | reverse complement strand
CGGTATCCGCTAGCAGCGCCGGCGAACGAGATTGTGTAGTCCGGTGCCGGGATTCCAGGCAGGGCTTGCGGCGGCAGCTTGACTGGCGCCATCGTCGACTCTGGAAGCTTCGTCGATGCTGGAAACTTACGTGGCGCATTGAATCCGACGACAGCAGCCGAGCCCGGCGACGACCGTGCGCTGGGGCTCGGTTCGGTGGTCTGAGTTTTCAGCGCCACCTGCGGTGCGACGGCCGCCGTGCCGATCGGAATCGGCGCCGACGTTGCGCCAAACATCACCGACTCGCTGGGCATGGGGGCCACGGCGCCTGGCTGCAAGTACGAGGGGTTCGAGACTTGTGGCGGCGGCGCGCCGAGCGTCTCGGGCAGCAGATACGCCGACGCCTGCATGAAATTTGGCATCGCAGGGGCGAGCGGTTGCGGCACCGCTTGTCGCAACTCGGTCTGCTGCGCCACCGGCAGGAAACCGGGCACCGGGTTGATCGACGGCGGAGCGGGCGCCTGGTACGGGCCGTAAAACTGTGCCTCGCACACGGTGGAGACCAGCAGGATCGCCGCAAGCGCTGCCGCGCGAAGAATCGCGTTGCTCCACGTCATGCTCACCTCTCCGGTTCCGGAGCTCCGAACCGAAGGACGGGGCTACCGAGTCAGATGTTCCTCGACGGTTTCACTATCCATTCAATCGACCCGCGTAACTGATACACTTTACCAAGGCGGAGGATTTGTAACGTTCGCCCCCACGCTAGCTGCGGCAGGTCTGCGGCGCGCTACGTCTTTAACAGCCCGGCAATTGGCGTTCCGCCGTCGGAGATCGCGATTGGTCGACCGACCGGGCTAATCTCCTCGCGCTTCGGGTCCATGCCCAGTGCCGCCGCGATCGTGGCGAAGTAGTCGGGAACCTTGACTGGCTGGCTGACGACGTGAGCTCCTTCGGCATCGGTCGCGCCACAGGCCTGCCCTCCGCGCACGTCGCAGCCAGCCAAAACTGCGCTCCAAGCGTTGGGATAGTGATCACGCCCCTCGGCAGCGCTAATCCGCGGCGTTCTGCCGAATTCGCCCATCCAAATCACCAGCGTGTCGTCCAGCCGCCCGCGCTCGGCGAGTTCGCGCACGAGGGTCGCCATCGCGGGGTCGAGATCGCGCATCAAGTACGTGGTCTTCGTGAAGTTGTCGATGTGCGTGTCCCAGCCATCCAGCGTGACCTCGACGAACCGCACCCCCGCTTCGATCAAGCGGCGCGCCATCAAACAGCCGCGGCCAAAATCGCTGTTGCCGTACGCCGATTGCACTGCTTGCGGCTCGTCGTGAAGGTCGAACGCCTTGACCAACGACGATTGCATCAGCCGAACGCTCTTGGCGTAGATAGCGTCGTGATTGGCGACTGCCGGGGCGTGCGTCTTGGCGCGAAACGCGTCCTGCATGATCGCCAATCCTTCCAGCCGGCTGGCGAACCGCGCGCGATCGACGTCCTTGGCCAGGGGCAAATTACGCACGCCGTGCGCGGGATCTTGAATCGTGAATGGGTTGTGCTGCACGCCCAGAAACCCGGCGCTGACGCTTGGTCCGCGAATGCTCACAAAGTTCGGCAGTTCGAACGCCGGATCGCCGAGCTCGTGGCTGACCCAAGCGCCCAGGCTCGGATGCTTGAGCGTTCCCGAGGGGGCATAGCCGGTGTGCATCAGATACTGGCCGCGATCGTGATTGCCTTCCTTGCTGGTCATCGAGCGGATGATCGCCAGGTGCTTGGCTTGCTCGGCGAGTTGCGGCAGATGCTCGCAAATCTTCACGCCCGGAGCGCTGGTGTCGATTGCCTTGAACGGCCCGCCGGTTTTGCTGCCGGGCTTGGGATCGAACGTGTCGATGTGACTTGGGCCTCCGTTCATCCACAGCAGGATGCACGACTTGCCTTGCCGCTGTGCGGCACTGGCCGCAGCCCACGCCTGCCAGCGCGGAATGCACAGGCTGAGCAGGCCACCCAGCCCGCCCGTGAGAAACGTTCGCCGACCTAAGGGGCCATGGCAAAGGCTATTCGTAAGACCTGACATTCGGATGCGTCCTTCTCAAGATTCGATGGTCGCGGCGCCGCGAAGGTTCCGTCCATCGGTTAGTGATTCGTCAAAAACTCGGTGCAGTTCAACAACGCCCAGTACATGTCTTCGAACGCTTGCTCGCGCGGCGTCGAGCCGCCGCCGCTCAGCGACAGATGCTCGAACGGCGCCTCGGCGGCGAACACCTGAAAGGCCTTCGCAAACAGCCCGGCATCGGCATTGTTCTTGAGCTTGCCACGCAAGGCTGCGAAATCGGCCCCGGTCTTGGCGTGCTTGAGCAGCTCGGTGAAGTCGGCATCGGCGCTGGCATTGGCGATTTCCGGGCTCACGCGCATTGCCGCCCGTCCGGTGGGCGCCGTGATCGCTGGCCCCGCGGTGTGGACGACCTGGCGAGGAGCGGCGACGAACGCCAACCATTTTTTCCGCTCGTCCTCGCTGGGCTTGCGCGATACGGTCTTCAGATACAGTTGCTCCACCACCGCGGCATCATCCGGCGCGTCGCGCAAGATGGCGCCAAGCCCATGGTCGGTATTCATCCGCGCCCCGCCGCAGGCCAGCGCGCCGTTGAGCATCATCAATGATCGCGGGATCGTCTCTTCCAGCTCGGTTACCTCGGCCATGTCGTCGGTCCCCATCTGGCTGACGAGCTGCTGAACGAACGCGCCGCGGATCAGGCCGAAGTTGTTCTTCACCGTCTTGGCGAGCGTTCGATCGGCCTCGGTCGCCTCGACGATGGCGTCGAACAATTCCTCGACATCGAGCGGCTTGACCGGATACGACGACCAGTAGTTGTGCTCGTCGGCCCGGCGTTGGCCTTCGAGGCAGCCACGCTGATAGGCCTGCGAATTGCAAATCGCGCGCAGCAGATGCTTCAAATCGTGACCATGCGCCGTGAAATCCTCGGCCAACGCGGCCAAGGTCGTCGGCAGCGTGGGCGGATTGCCGGGGCGGAAGTCGTCGATCGGTTCGACGAACCCCACGCCCAGCAGCTTGCCCCACAATCGGTTCACGATCGCCTTGGCAAACCAAGGATTCTGCTTTGCCGTGATCCATTCGGCCAGCGCGGCACGCCGACTGCCGAACGATTTGACCTCCGGTCCGTCGAGCATCTTCGGCGTCACGCTGACGTAATCGCGGTACGAGCCGAACTGCGTCTCGTATTTTTCGTACGGCGGCACGAACCAGCGGTCCTTCAACTCCAGCCGATACGTGCCGACCATGCGGAGCAGCATGCCAGGCCGATCGACATACGTCGGATAGGTCTTGGCGAAGCAGGCGGTGAATTGCTTGAAGTCGTTCTGCGTCCATTTTTCGGTCTTGTGATCGTGACACTGCGCGCACTGAATCTGCACGCCGAGGAACAGCTTCGACGTGGCCGACGACAGGTCGGGAATGCTGCGCGAGTGCCGCAAGAACCAGTTGACCGCTGGGTTGTAACGCTCGTCGAAGTCGCTGGGCACATCGCTGCCGCCAAGCAGCGGCTGGCGGTTCGAGTTGTATCCCTCGGCCGTTACCAGCTCGTGCACGATCCGGTCCCAGGGGCGGTTTTCGTCGAACTGCTGCCGCAGCCACTCGCGGAATGCAGCCCGATCGAGGAACGCCTCGCGCGTCAGCCGACCCATCAGCAGATTGTCCCAATAGGCTGCCCAATGATCGGCATACGCAGGGCTAGCCAACAGTCGCTCGATCGCCTGGCTGCGCTTGTCGGTCGACCCGTCCGCGAGAAATTCGCGAATCGTCTGCGGCTCGGGCAGCCGGCCCGTGAGGTCGAGCGTCACGCGGCGCAGCCACAGCGCTTCGTCGGCCGTGGGCGCCGGCTCGATTCCATGCTCTTGCCAGACTGCCTCGAATTGGCGATCGATCGCGGCGACGACCGCCGGGACTTCGGCCTCGGCCAGCGTGGCGCCGGCCGCTTGCGCCAACCACATAAGACAGGTAATGCGTCGCAGCATCGTGGTATCACTCCAGGTCGGTCTCGTGAATGGATCGGTCAACTCGCGGTCTGGGGCTGTGCTCTATTTGCCCGGCGCCATCCATGCGGGTTTGTGCTCGCCCCGCTGAACGATTTCTTGCAGGTCGGCGCGCTGCTCCTGGGTAAGAATCGGGGCCGCTTCGGTCAACATGCTGCCGACGATCGACCGCCAGTGGTCCTCGGATTCGTCCCGTAACGACTTCATCTGGCCTACGGCGCGATCGACGATCGGGCGGATTTGCGATTCCTGCTCCGGCGTGACGTGCAGCTCGTCGTGAAACCATTTCATCGTCCGCGGGGCCCAGGTGGCCGAATCGCGACGAGCGCGCACCTCGCGGCGGACCATGCCCGCGGTCAAGGCGGCGCCAATCACCAGGCCGGCGACGAACACCACCAGCAGGCCAAGCATCGTCTTCCAATGTCGCAGCATGCTCAATCGACGATCTCCAAATCGTCCTCCGGCTCGAGAATCGGAATCACCGCTTCGAACAGCGTCGCCGGTGGCGACCAGGCGGCTTGCAGGTCCTGCCACGACCACAGGCCGACAACGATCGATGCCGCCAAGGCAAAACCCGCGGCCATCGAAACGAGCCGCTGCTGCTGTCGCTCGTCGGGCACACGCCACCGGCGGCTGCGCACCGCAGCCTGCTGCAGCACGCGATCGGCAAAGCCTGGCGGGGCCGTCAGCGGAAACTCGGGCGGCTCGAAATTCGCCGCCAAGCCTTGCCACAGCGCTTCGGCACGCCGCTCGGTTGGTTTTGCCCTTCGACTCATGGCTGCGTCGCTCCTGTTGCTGGCTCAGTTGGCTGTTCGGCCAAAAGTTGGCTCAAAACCCTGCGCAGTTTGCGTCGCGCGCGCATGGCGCGAACTTTCACTGCCACCCGGCTGCGCTCGGTCAGCTGGGCTACTTCGGCGACGCTGCGTTGCTGCAGGTCGAGCATCGTGATCACCACGCGATCGTCCGGGCTGAGCGTGCCGAGCAGCTTGTCGATCAATTCGCGCGTGGCGACTCGGTCGACTGCCGCCAACCCGCTCGCGGCGCCGATCGTTTCGCTCAGCACGGCCAGCTCGCGCGGTTCGAGGTCGGCCCAGCACAACTCGCGCCTGCGGCGGCTGCGGCGGAGCTGATCGATCGATACGCGTACGGCAATCCGCGCCACCCAATGTTCGATCGGCGCGTCCGATCGAAACTGGTCGAGTCGAGCAAATACCCGCAAAAACACTTCTTGAATCGCGTCTTCGTGACCCGCGTGCCGAGGCAAGTACGCGCGCACCACTTTCGCCACCAGCGGATATAATCGCTCGATCAACAGCCGCGACGCGTCGGCATCGCCGTGGCGCGCACCGGTAACGCATGCTGCCAGTTCCTGCGGGTTGTTTTCGCTCGTGGGTTCGGCCATCAACGGCTCCCGGCACGCGGAGCGACCAGGCCGCCTGTGCGGTTCTCGTCCCCACCAATCATGGTGACGACCCGTCGCCCGGGACGGTTACAAACATTCGACCGGAATTCTGCTCGCAGCGACGCGCTTCGAATAGCCGGGAGCATCCGATCTTGTTGACCAATTCGCGTTTGGGATGCAATAAGAGGGGTAACCGACCGTTATAGCAGTAGTTGCTCGACCACCGGTTGCACGCTTTGGGGAAGAAATCGCATGCTCGGTTCGCACTGGATCGCTGCCGTGGGCCTGGTCGTCGCCTGGGCTGCCCATTCCTCGCCAGCGGCGGCTCGCAACCTACTGACCAACGGCGACCTCGAAACGCCAATCGCCGGCGGCAAGGCGCCGCAGGGCTACGACCTGGCCGGCGACGTCGTTTACGGTCCGCTCGGCGACGATCGCGAACGCGCCGGCCGCGGCATCCGCTTTCTCGCCTCGCTCGACAAGGACAAAGACAAACAGCATGCCGGCTCGTTCTCGACCCAGGTGAAGCTGCCCGAGGGCGCGTCGCGATGGTATCGGCTGCGGATCGTCGCCTTGGCGCAAGACCATTTTGAAGTCGATCGCG
>DASZPI010000394.1:0-3887 GCA_035550355.1 Pirellulales bacterium | reverse complement strand
AGAGCGCTAAAACCGGCCTGTTCGGTTTGTTCTCGGGGCGCAAGGGCTAAGCGGGACCTGTTCAGGTTGCCGCGATTCGTCACGTGGCTTTTTTGACCTAGGTTTGTCTACGTAGGTCACCGTGCGCACTTTCACCAGTCGCGCGCGCCGATCTGCGCGCTTGCGTGGAACGAATCTTACGGATGATGTGTGGAGTGAAGAAGAAATGGCAGCACCGAAGCCCATGCCGTTGATCGGACGTCCTGATAAATCGGCGGACACCGATTTCGAAGAGTTGAAGCGCCGAATTCACGGCAAGCTAGTGGATAAGCTCGACCTGGCACGCATCGGCGACCTGGAAGGCGAAGTCCTGCGCCGGGAAATCCGGTTCGTGGTCGAACATCTCAGCGATGCCGAAGACACCCTGCTCAATCGCGCCGAACGCGAGCGTTTGGTGGAAGAGGTGCTCGACGAAACCTTTGGGCTCGGTCCGCTCGAGGCCCTGCTTAAGGATGCCACGATCAGCGATATTCTGATCAACGGTCCGAAGAATGTTTACGTCGAACGCCGCGGAAAGATGGAGAAGACGAACATCACGTTCCGCGACAACGCGCATCTGCTGCAAATCATCGACCGCATTGTGTCGAAGGTCGGCCGCCGCGTTGACGAAGTCTGTCCGATGGTGGACGCGCGTCTGCCCGATGGCTCGCGTGTGAACGCGATCATTCCGCCGTTGGCGCTCGACGGCGCAGCGGTTTCGATTCGTCGTTTCGGTTCGAACCCGTTGAAGCTCGAAGACCTGCTGAACTACAAAGCCTTCACGCCGGAAATGGTGATGCTGCTGGAAGGCGCGATCAAAGCCCGCTTGAACGTGATCATCTCGGGCGGTACCGGTTCGGGAAAAACCACGCTGCTGAACACGCTCTCCAGCTTCGTTTCGAACACCGACCGCATCGTGACGATCGAAGACGCCGCGGAATTGCAACTGCAGCAAGACCACGTGGTGCGCCTCGAGACGCGCCCGGCGAACATCGAAGGAAAAGGCGCGATCACCGCAACCGACCTGGTGCGCAACGCCCTGCGTATGCGTCCTGAACGCATCATCATCGGCGAGTGCCGTGGTCCTGAAACGCTCGATATGTTGCAGGCCATGAACACCGGCCACGAAGGGTCGATGACCACGCTGCACGCCAACACGCCGCGAGACGCGTTGGCCCGCTTGGAAACCATGATCACCATGACCGGCTTCGAGCTGCCGCTGAAAGCGATGCGGCAGCAGGTGGCCAGTGCCGTGAACCTGATCATTCAAGCCAGTCGTCTGCAAGGCGGTCCCCGCAAGATCACGTACATCACCGAGATCCTGGGCATGGAGCAGGAAACGATCGTCATGCAGGACATTTATCGTTTCATTCAGGAAGGGATCGACGAGAACGGCAAAGCCTACGGCCGGTTCGAGGCCACTGGCATTCGGCCGAAGTTTATGGATCGGCTCGAATCGGCTGGCGTGCGTTTGCCGGCCAGTGCGTTCCGTCAGCGGGTGATGATGCAGTGTTAGCGACGGTTGCTGGTTACTCATGGCTCGAGTGCGAGTAACCGGCGGCCGAACACGATTTTGTTACTAGCGATCAGCCATTAGCGACTTACCACTTTTCGACTGCCCATGAGCCCTTTGGTCATCTCAATTGCCGCTTTCGTCGCCGTGGCCACTTTGGTTGCCGCGGTTGCGATGATGTTCCGCGGCGATTCGGACAACAAGATCGAAGACCGCCTGCAAATGCTGACGGGCAACGGCGCTCGCCCCACGAAGCAGGCGACGCAAAGCGTGCTCATGCAACCGTTGGATGCCGCGCCCGACATGTTCGAGGCGATGCTCGAACGATTCGGAAAGACCAAGCTGCTATTCCAGCAAGCGGACACTTCGATCACGCCGACGCAACTTGGCATTATCAGCGCGGCGCTGGGGTTCGTGGGCCTGCTGTTGGCGGCCTATGCGGGCCTTAGTATTCTGCTGCTGCCCGTGGCTGCGCTTACATTGGCAGCCACCCCGTTAGCCTGGCTGCTGTTCAAGCGAAAGCGTCGGCTCAAAGCGTTCGGCGTCCAACTACCCGATGCCTTGGAGCTGATCAGCCGCGCCCTGCGCGCCGGCCACAGTCTCGCGGCCGGGTTCGACCTGGTGCAAAAAGAAATGAACGCGCCGATCAGTGTCGAATTCGGGCGCGTATTCGAAGAACAGAATCTTGGCATCGCGATGGAGGACGCTCTCGAAGGGTTGACGGAACGCGTGCCGAACCTCGATCTAAAGTTTTTCTCGACCGCGGTCATCTTGCAGCGCACCACCGGTGGCGACCTGGCTGAAATTCTCGACAAGATCGGCTATTTGGTCCGCGAGCGCTTCAAGATCTATGGCCAGGTGCAGGCACTCACCGGCGAAGGCCGCTTGTCGGGCATCGTGTTGCTGGCCCTGCCGCCGGTGTTGTTTCTCGTCGTGTTCAAGCTGAACCCGAACTACATCATGATGCTGTTCAACGATCCGATGGGCACCAAAATGCTGATCGGGGCCATCGTGATGCAGGTGCTCGGGGCGTTGGTTATCCGTAAGATCATCAACATCAGGGTGTGAGCAAGCCGTGACTGCGTTGCCGTTTGACATAGTCCGTGTCGTCCCGTACGCCGTGTTCGGCATGTTCGCGGCAGGCGCATGGGCGTTGCTCAATTGGATGTCGGCATCGAAGCCGCGCGCCATCGAGCGGCTCGATGAAATTCGCAATCCAACACTGCGCCGCAAGCGAATCGAAACGGAAAACGCCGTTAAGAAGTCCGACGCGGTGACGCGCGTGTTGGCAAAGGCCTCGCCCACGTTGGCCAAGCCTTTGCAACCTAAAACCGAGCTCGAAGCTAACAAGCTCAAGCTGCGACTCTCGTGTGGCGGATTCCGCAACGAGGCGGCTCCTTCGATGTTTTTGGGTTTAAAGCTCGCCGGGCTGATCGCAGGGCTGATGCTCAGCGGTGTCACCCTGGTGGCGCTCTCGCAGTTCAATCAAAAGGCCGTGATGACGGCGGTCGCTTTCGGCGGTGTGATGTTCTATCTGCCCGACGTCGGACTGTATCTGATTAGCAAACGCCGCCAGGATCAACTGTTCCTGGGGCTGCCCGATGCCCTGGACCTGATGGTGGTTTGCGTTGAGGCGGGGCTCGGTCTGGATCAGGCGATGCGCAAAGTCTCGGAGGAAATGAAGAAGACGTACCGCGTGATCTCCGACGAATTTGGCCTGTCGAACTTTCAACTGCAAATGGGTCGCTCGCGCTCGGAAGTGCTCCACGAACTCGGCATTCGATCGGGGGTTGACGATCTTCGCGCGCTCTCGTCGATCTTGATCCAAGCCGACAAGTTCGGCTCGAGCATTGCTCAGGCGCTACGTGTGCAAAGCGATTCGATGCGCACGCGCCGCCGCCAGCTTGCCGAAGAGAAGGCCGCGAAGACGGCGGTGAAGTTGATCTTCCCGCTGGTGATCTTCATCTTTCCGGGCATTTTCGTGGTGCTCGTCGGGCCGGCAGCCATCACCATGGTCCGCGAGATGTTCCCGATGATGAGCGGCAAATAGGCGTGGTCGCCTGGCCGTCGCCCAGCAGCAGGCGGTAGCAGGAGTCGAACACTGCGTCGCTCAGGTTCGCTCGTAAGCGATCGACCTGCGCCATCGCACTGAGCAGCCTAGGCCGACTGAGCAACGCTGCCGCGATACGCCCTCGCCGCACGCGCCCGGCGAAGCTATTTCTCCAGGCGCGTGCATAAGCCTGCTGAACGGCACTCGTAACGTCACCCTGTCGACGAACTCCGACGAGCGTCTCGTACGCCTGCCAGGCCCCAGACAAAGCCATGTTCATGCCCTCGCCCATCAGCGGATCAATCG
>DASZPI010000393.1:0-2103 GCA_035550355.1 Pirellulales bacterium | reverse complement strand
CCTAGAAGAGGACGAAGACGATCAGGAATTGCCTGCGACAGAGAGGGAGGCCAGCGATGCCAAACCGGGCGAAACCGTACTCGTGGTGGAGGACGATCAGGTCGTGAGAGGGCTCGTGGTCGAGCTGCTAACCGAGCTTGGGTATCAGGTGATCGACGCCTCTGACGGGCAAGGGGGTATCGCGATCCTCAATTCTCCTCAAAGGCTGGATTTGCTGATTACCGATATCGGCCTTCCGGATGTGAACGGGCGAGACGTGGCATCCGCCGGACGGTTGGCACGGCCCGAATTAAAGGTTCTCTTCATGACCGCTTATGCGGAACGCGCTACCCAGGCCTCAGGTTTTCTCGAACACGGTATGGGACTTATCACCAAGCCGTTCGAAATGACGCAGTTGGCACATCGCGTCCAGGAGATCATCACGGCCCCACATCCTTAGCGGTCCCCATTTGTACGTTGAAGTTTTGACGCACGGATCGCTCTTCCGGGTGACAAGCGGCTGTCAGCTCTTGGTTCCAATGGTGGGATCGCTAGCGCAGGTCTTGTTCGCGGTCGGTTTGGAGCGACCCGCCATTCCGGTGCTCATTCCCAATATGAGCGCCGACCAAGATCTTTTGGGCGCCAATGCCACCATCATCTCTTAAGCAGATGGCGTTCATGCCGCGCGAAGCATGTCCTGCATCGTGGCCATGATGGCATCCTGCTGATAAGGCTTGGCGAAGAATACCGCGCCCTCCGGCATGTCGGATTTTTGCGGGACACGATTGCCGGACGCGATACTGATTGCGATGGGTGGCCAGCGATCGCGAACCGCCGCAGCCAGTTTCAAGCCGTTCATCGAGCCAGGTGGCATATCGATGTCCGTAAAAACCGGGCGGACGTCATCCCGGCTCTCCAGAAGACGAATGGCTTCTTCCGCGTTGGACGCCTCGATTGCTTCAAATCCCGCATCCTCGACCATGGCGACCCCCGCCATTCGAAGGAGGGATTCATCCTCGACGACCAGGATGATGGCTTTGGGCGGTGTGTTGGTAAGTGCCATGGAATACTCGGAGATACGCCCGAAAGCAGCCTTAAACGTGTGAAACCATGTATGTAATGATGGCGGTGGTCTCGCGTTCCCGATTTCTGCCAAGTCCTTGTTATGTTTCCCGGCTACCAAGCAAATCAGTGCGAAACTGTACCTAACATGTCACTGGGAGGGAATGGCCTAAGGGAACGCGAAGGGCTACTTTCCGCATATTTCAATCGCCGAATTGGACAGATCTATTGCCCGACATACATGCTGCCGACCCCATTGAAGCCGCCCAGCGATTGGCCGCTATCGTTGAATCCTCCGACGACGCGATTGTGGGCAAGGATCTGAATGGAATCATCCAAAGCTGGAACAAAGGTGCCCAGCAGATTTTCGGCTATGAAGCCGACGAGGTGATTGGGAAATCCATCACCATCCTTATCCCGAAAGAGTATCATCACGAGGAGCCCGAAATCCTACGCAAGATCGCGGCAGGCGAGCGGGTCAATCGCTTCGAGACTATCCGCCAGCGCAAGGACGGTTCCAAATTCCATGTCTCGCTGACCATTTCGCCGATCATGAACCAAGACGGCAAGATCGTAGGTGCCTCCAAGATCGCCCGCGACATCAGCGACCTGCGCAGCAGCCAGGAGCGTCAGGATGTACTTTTGCGGGAAATGAACCATCGCGTCAAAAATCTTTTTGCCGTCGCAAGTGGTGTTGTCGCGCTCAGCGCCCGTTCCGCCAAAACGCCGGGCGAACTGGCAAGTTCAGTTCAGTCTCGCCTGGCGGCGTTGTCGCGCGCCCATGAATTGATCCTGCCTGCCGGTATCGGAACATCGGCAACCACCGTCACGCTGTCTGAACTTGTGCAGACAGTCTTGGCGCCTTACGACGGCGTCGAAAAGCGAATTGCTACAGGCGGACCGACGGTGGTTTGTGGTTCGGCAACATCCACGTCCTTTGCTTTGCTTCTTCACGAATTCGCGACCAACTCCGTCAAATATGGCGCGCTCGCCGCTGCCGACGGCCGCGTCAACCTTCACTGGACGAAAGATGGCGGGGGACTGGCTTTGAAATGGGAAGAG
>DASZPI010000392.1:0-3414 GCA_035550355.1 Pirellulales bacterium | reverse complement strand
AAAGGCCAATTCTACTCTTCCAGCAGCTTGCGGACCTTCTCGGACCGCTGCTTTTTGGTCTGTTCGTTAATTTGCCGTTGCGCAGCAATAATCTCGCGCAGCAGGTCGATTGCTTCGTTGAACGTTTCGAGCTCGAGCATTTTGTCGCGCACGCGCTGCATGGCCACGATCAGCTCGTCGGCCGCGGCAATGGCCCCGGTCAGCGACGTGCTCGCGTTGCCAGTGGCCACCCCAGCCTCAACTGCCTTGAGCCGAATGTCGAAAGCCGGGAAGTTGTTTGCCACGATCTGCCTGAGTGGGTCGGCAATTTGCTGCTTCAAGCGCAGCCGCAGCTCCTCGGTATCGACACGATTATTCACGAGCTCTTCGCGAATGCCGTCGAACGCGATGGCCAGGCCTGCGGTGTCGTGCGCGTTCTTCTCGCTGTTCTGCTGCGCCCGAGCGATGCGCAGGCGGAGCTGCTCGGCGGCCTCGGCCGAGTTTTCCGGCTTCGTCGAATTGGCCCCCGTCAACGAGTCGCGAGTCTCGATCATCTCTGCGATCATCGCGTCGAACCGCTGCCGCAAGTTCAGCTCGCGCGACTCGAGCTGGGCCCGCAGTTGTTCAGGGGTAACCACATCGAGCAACCAACGCTCGCTCGAGGCGACGTTCGGGCCAACCGCCGACGCGTCGTTGTCGTTTGCCGAGGCGAGCTGACGATTGTCGGCCGCTTCGACGCCCACGAGCAGTTTCTGTTCGGGCATCAATCCAAGGTCGCGAACTTCAAAAGCCGCCTCGATCGGCACTTCGACGGTGCCCACCTTGGGCTGCAAGAGTTGCTTCGCGGGCGGATTGCCGTCGACGGTCGTCGCGATCCATGTCGTAGTAACTGCGTAATCGTCGGTGACGTTGCCAACGAACGGCAGCCGGGCGTTGGCGGTGATAGCCGAGCCGATGCCCGTTAACTGCACGTTGACCTGCGGCGGAGCGTCGGGCACCGGCACCAGCGTGATCTGAATTGCGTCGCGGTTGCGCACGTGGTCGGCATCGAGCAGTTTGAACTCGAGCGTGGTTTCCTGGTCGAGCCGGGGCACAACAAACTCAAAGCTGTCGGAACTGGTTAGGGTTGTGTTATGAATCACCGGCGAACCCGAAGCCAAGCGCACGTGGACCTCGGCCGCAAGCAATGGCTTGTTCGACGTAGCGCGGACAATCACTTTGGCTGCCTGCGGAATGGGCGTGACGGCGGTTGCCGGAATGTCGCGGCTGGCCAGTTGCATGTAACTGGGATAATCGCAATGCAGCGTTAGAGTTACCGTCGGACTATCGACGACTCGGACCCGCAAGCCGGATATTCGATCGTCGCCGCCCCGCACCACTAACTTTAGCGGGGATAGTAAACTTTGGAACAGATATTCGAAATTCTGATACTGATCGCGACTCGGGTCAGCCACGCCGACTCGGACCATGTACTTGCGGTCCGAGGTGCCGTCGTCGGCGACATACCGCAACTGCACTTTTTCGGGGATTGCCATGGTTGCGTCGGCTCGTACGACGAGCTTGAATTCCGCCCCCTTGGCGACCACCGCCTCGCCGTGATCGAAGCCTTCCGCCACGAGGCGGGTCGAGCGGGGCCATAGTTCGTCGGTGGCCGTCAGAACCCGGGCCAGCGCAAATCGCGCCATATCCGGCTTGGCCGCCGCGACGGCGACGACCGTCACGACCAGGGCGATCGCCGTTCCCATGGCGATGAGTAACGGTCGGCGGTTGAAAACCCGCGCCAGGTCGACGGTGGCGGCCTGTCGATTCGCCTCGAACTCGGACTGAAGAAACATCTCGTGCGCCAGCTCGTCGCTTGGATCCATGCGGCCGGCCATCTCGACGGCTGTCAACAAGCTTTCCTGGAACGGAAACCAGCGTTCGAGCAGCACGGCCATGCTGCGATCGGGCAATGCCACGCGCAGCCGATCGAGCAGCCAGCGCCATGCACTGTACGCGGTTGCGGCTACAGCCAGGACGAGCAATACCAAACGCACGTCGCGTGTTGGCTCGAACACCCAGTCGATTACAACGAGCAAGGCGAACGCGAGAATCGCCGTAATCACCGTCAACGAGATACCCTGAGCGACGATGTAGGCGCGAATGCGCCATCGCAGCCGGCCCAGGAGGGCCGCGAGCGTATGATCGAGCCGGGCTTCAGTTGCGGCAATTGCCATCGCGAGTTTCAGAGCTCAAGTGCAAATCGCAGATTTCAGATCTTCATGCCAATCGCAGCAGCCGGCGCAGAAACCATTCGCAGCACAGTGCCCCGCATACGAGGCCCATCATCCAATAATTGTCCCATAATCGTTCGGGCGCTGCGGTGATGGTTGTGGTGCGGCTGGCGTCGCGCAGCACGTCGGGAAGGTCGGCAGCAGCCGAGAGCGCCGAGTAATATTGACCGCCGCTGCGCGACGAAAGTTCCCGCAGCAGCGGGTCGTTTCGCTCGGTATGAGTGCGCTCGAGATCGGGCACAGTAACCTGAATCGGCGCGGCCGACAGCGGCGCGTCCTTCGATTCGGGTGGCAATAGCTCGACACGGTAGCTCCCCTCTTTGCGTACTGTGAACTCGCCGTGATAGCTGCCTGCCTGGGTCGCATCGAGCGCGAGTGAGACCATCTCCAACGTGCCGTCGGGACCAATCACGGTTGCCGAGACCGTGGGTTGTTCCAGTGGCTCGAGATTGGCAGCGGTTAGTTGGGCGCGGACCACCACGCTGGCGCCGGGAACAAATCGGTCGCCTTCGGTCATCACGACGCCCCGACTGCTGCCGCGCAATAACCGTCCCTGCGATACATGCCGCAGCAGTTTGGTGTAGAACATCTCAAATAAGCCGTCGCCGTCGCCGCGAAGGCGCCACATCTCGCCGCTGCCCAGGTAAAACACCTGGCCCGAGCCGAAGTATTGGCCGGCCATGTACACGGGCAAGTCGTTGCCGATCGCCGCACGAGGGTCAGAGAACCGCGCATAGACCGTTGCGCCGAGCTTTGGCCCGCGCACATCGTAGTAGCCATAGACACCCTTAAAGCTTTCCCAAGCGCCCAGGCTGGCGGTCGCCGTATCGCCCAGCCACAGGAATGCCGCCTCGAGGCCTTCGCGCGAAAAGTCCAAGGGCCACGGCTGCTTTGCGCCGAACCGCGCGTCTTCGACGACTGCGAACCGCCGGTTGAATTCGACCGGGTACAATGCTCGCACCTTTTCCATGCCCGGGGCTTGCAGCCAGGCATCCATGAAGACCGGTCCGGCGACGAGTACCAAACCTCCGGCCTGCTGCGCGACCCAGCGCTCGAGCAATTCGAGTTGCGTGGCATCGAGGTCTCTCCAATCGGGGTCGAACGCTATGATCACGTCGTACGCAAACAGGGTTTCACGCGTCCTCGGAAAGTCGTCGAGAAT
>DASZPI010000391.1:0-6648 GCA_035550355.1 Pirellulales bacterium | reverse complement strand
AGATGGCGATGCCCAACGAGGCGTGTTCGAACCAATCGGTGATCCAACAGTGAACCGGCACCGTTCCGCAGCGCACAAGTACGGCGATCATCAACGGCAGCGTGGTCCACCAGGCGATGCGCTCCGGAACCCCGTCCGTTCGCTCGATTAGCCACCAGCCGAGCACCAGCATCGCGACGAACAGCGTCATGTGGATAACGTAGACCCGGGCACGATTCGCGTGAACGACCAGCTCGACATACGGCGGCACGGTGGCCAGGGCCAACAGTCCGACGAGCACCCAGCGATCCTGGCAGGCGAATGTCGCCAGATTCAGTCCTTCGGCAGCGAGCGACCAGGAGAACGAAAAACGCCGCATCTTGGTGCGCGCCGTCGCCAGCGCGGTGAGGAAGTGCAACAGCGCAACCGCGGGAACCAGCGGCGCGCTGAGTTCGTCGAGCGAGAAGATGTCATGCCCGAACAGCAGGCTCTGGATGTTCGAACCACGGTCGTGCCCGGCGGCAGCGCTTTCAGCGAATGCGAACCACGCCAAGATTGCTAACACCAGCGCCATGCCGGTGAACACCAAGGCGGCACGAAACGCTCGGCCGGGGTCGCGCAACTGGCTGACGAACGCCGAGCTGGCCAGCGGGACCAGAATCGCCAACTCCAGCCAGGGTAGCTCGAAAAAACTCATGAAAACTCGTCGATGCTTCCGGAACGAAGGGTTCGCTGATCGGATTCGCGCGAGGCGCCGCCCGAAAGATAGTCAGTCCACCGGCGTTCGAGAGCGTCGAACGCCCGGAAGGCGCGAATGAACGGCTCGACAACGCACGTGATCAATAACGAATCGAGATAACCACGCTCGAGCGCAAAACGATACAGCCAGGTATGCCATCCGGCCCGGACAAACCGCGACAGCGGATTTGCTGCTGGCGGCAAGCGCGAACCGATGGCGTTTTCCAGGATGCGGTAGTCTTGCAATAACGTGGGGGCGCGGACGAACTGCAACGTGCGCAGGCAGGCGTGCCCCAGCAGATGGAATAGCGCGAAATAGCGCAGGCCGCAGCCGATTTCGGCAACAATGATCCCCACCTGCGAAAGCGATGCAAACGAGAGCGCCGATTTAATATCGGTCTGCACGCTGCTGGCCAGATACGCAAACACGGCGGTCGAGAGGCCCAGCAACACCAAGAGGGCGCACAAGGCGTATGACAACTCGAGCAGCGGGCTTACGCGCAACAACAGGAACGCGCCCAGATGCACCGACAGCGCTCCGTAGAACACCGCACTCGAAGGGGTCGGACCTTCCATCGCTCGCGGCAGCCATCCAGAGAATGGCACGAGACCCGATTTGCCGGCGGCAGCGACGATCAGCAACAAACCGACGATGACGGCGTCGCGATGGGAAACGGCGCTGGTTTCGTCCGGCCAGGTGCCGGTTCCCAGCAGCATGTCGAAGTCGCCTTCGCCGATGAGATGGTGCATGGCCACGGCCGCCAACAGCAGCGCCGCGTCGGAAACTCGATACACGACCCAGATCCAAAGCCCGTTGCGCGCCGGTCCCGGTCGTTCCTGGAAGAACGCCACCAACAGTGCCGACGACAGGCCGACCAGCTCCCAACCGGTGAACAGAGTTTCGATCGTGCCCGCGCTCGACGTGACGATCATCCCCAACACAAAAATCGCGTACAGCACGAAAAACCGGTTGAATCCTGGTTCGCGATGCATGTACCGGCTCGCGAAGGCGCCGATTGTGCCGGACAGCACAAACGACAAGATCACCAGCGGCACCGAGAGCCGGTCGAACACCAGCTTGACCGAAAAGTGGTAGTGGCCCGGAATGACGACCCAATCACCGACGTGAATGGCCACGTTTCGCGTTCCGGTGACCAGCATCGTCACGAGCACAATCACCGCGGCGACCAATCCGGCGACGGTACACAGATAAACGAACCGGGTTGTGGTGCGCTCGGCCAGTGGACGATCGAGCAATGAAAGTCCGCCCAACGCAGCGGTCATAACCAACGGGCAGACGACGACCAGCATGCCCAGCAGCGATAGGATCGGTGGATAGTCGTCGAACATTTACGAATGGCTTGATGAATGGTGGACGGTCGTGACGCGTTGCCGCGACGCGCCGCAGGCTTGGGCACGTTCACCTAAGATTCAATTTCAGCAAACTCCAGGTGATCGCGCCAGCCGCGGTACCACTCGACGCTCGAAAGCGCTTGGGGTAGTGCCGTGGCACGCGGCGCATAGCGCTCGAAGTCGCCGTTCTGGAAGTACCAGATGACGTGCGATGCAGGATCGACCACCGCCAGTTGTACCCAGCCGTTTCGGCAGAGCTGACCGATCGGTGGGTTCCGGTCGAGAATGCTCAGCATGGCCTCGGGCGTGGTTTCGACCACAAACACCGCGCGGATTGGCTCGTGCAATTCGACCATTTGCCAAGGCAGCCCGGTGCGCAGATCGCTTGCAGCGCCGTCCATTACGCCCAGCAATCCGGCCAAATTATGGGGAAGCTTGGTGCCGCAGCCGAAGCCGACATTGTCGACGTTTGAAAAATAGTACTCGAGGTTGATTCCCGCGCAGACTGGAAAAATCGCATTCAAGACGCGCGTCAGGATCGTGTGGTTTGCATCGTCTTGCGTCGGATCGTACGACGTGAGAAACGATCGCCGATCGAGAAACAACCCGCGCGTCAGCTCGCGGCGGCCGACAATGATGATGGCGTTCGTGGCGTGGCCAAGTTCGGGGCGCGTCTGTGCCAGATCTTCGGAGCGCTCCTCGACGTGCTCCCGAGCTTCAGCAAAGGACATGGTTAGCGGCGCCGAAAGGAATCGACGGCAACGCTCGTGGGCATTCCGCTGGCACGCTTCGGCAATCGCCCGGCGGGCATGCTCGAACTCGTCGCGGTGCGTGGCAGGTAGTTGATCGAGATCGTAGAACTCGACGGAATCGTTGCAGGTGTTGTGAGAGCCGCCCACGAATACTGTGTCCGAGGGAATATGCAGTCCGCGGGCCAGCAGCCCCTGGCGCACGCGCAAGTCGTTCAGAATTTCGGCAATCGCGCGACCATTGGGGCCGCCGGCCGCGCCGCCGCATGCGCCGCAGTTGTATGCCGAGTTGTGCGGGTTGTTGAGACTATTCGACCCGTGGCCCAAGAACATGACCAGCCGCGAAAAGCCCTCGGTCAGACCAATATCGCGCAACAAACGCTCGCCGATGTCGGTCATCTCGCCCAGCGTGAAGCCAATGCCACCGTTCTCGCTGCCGGCGGTCGTGTTTTGCCGCTCGAGGTGCAAGGTGGTGGCCAGCGGCGTGCGCACCAGGCTACTGGCATGATGCCGCATCCGCGCCGCCAATCGAGGAAACAGGATCCGCGCCGTCAGCGGAATCGACGCCAACACGCCCAACGAGCCGGTCAGCAATGCGCCCAAGGCGAACGATCGGCTGCTGACGTGCACACGGTGCGATGCCGTGCCGAGCGCTCGGCGCGTTTTTGCCCGACGACGGTGCGTCTCTCCCTGTTCGTTGCTCACCTCTTCCGTCACCCAATGTTCCGGACGAATAACGACCGGACAGAGCGCGGTGAAGTGTGCATCGGCTGCTCCGCGGTAGTACATGGGCACGCTGTAAAAGCCTGCCGCGCCGAATGTCTCGACCTCAGGAGTGATTTCTTCGAGATGGCGACGGAACGATTCTTCGCGCTCGTCAAGGCAGCACGAAACTTGAAATGCTGGATTCGTCGGCCGACCGCGGCGTTCGCGGGCATGCAATGCGATGGCATCGAGTGCTTGAATCGTGAACTGCTGTTCGAAGGCCAGGTGGAAAATGCGCTGCCGTTCGATGGACGTGAAGGTCTCGATTTCTTCGAGGATCACCCCCCAGCCCTGCTTGAACAGTCGATGCAGCACATCCGGAGAAAGGCCAACGATCTGAGCCAACTGAAATACGAGGAAGGCACGCTGCTCGTCGCTGGGCGGCCATCGACGATCGATACGCCTTTCGAGCACCGATCGTAGCAAGCTCAACGGACCGGTGTAGTCGAGCGATTCGCGCGCGGCGTGCACCAGCGAAAAACGGTCGAGAATCAACCGTACAGCGAGGAATTCGACCAGGCTCCCCTGCGGTACCGGCCGCACAACACGATCGGAACGCAGTTCGATTTGCCGAAGCATTCCCGCCCAACCACGCAGGGCCAACAACGTCGCGGCGAGGTACGCCTCCCATTCGTGCTCGTCGACCCCTAAGGCATGCAGCGAGTCGGCGATCGATTCCAACGGCGTGACCCCTTGGTCTTGCAGTCGCGCCAACTCGTGCCGCAGACCGCGCCGCCAGCGATCGGGCGGACCGACCGGCTGACGGTACAGCGCACAGAACGCGAAAAAGAAGCCGCGGTCGCGGACCGGCAGTTGCCAGTGACTCAAACCTTGATCGATGAACGCGGCACAGAATCTGATCAGCAGTTCATGCACCGGAGCATCGGCATCGACGCCCGTAGCTTCAAACAGCAGGTCGCGATGGCGAAGAGGCAGCTCGACCGGGACCGTGAATTGGGGAAGGTTGCGAACACCGTCGCAGCACACGCGCCACAAGGCCTGCACCGTGAAGCGTTCCCATTCTTCGTCGGTCCACGTTTCGATGGCCGATGCGCTAAATCGGTCGAGCAGGTCGGCAAGGCCGGGCGAGAGGGCGCGATCGGGCCTCGCGCTCACCGGATCATCGTAATGCGCATCGACGCTGCTGCGCAAGTCGCGCAGCACCCAACGTCGCGTTTCGGCCAGGATGCGCGCGCGAACCGCGGCCGATGCCTCCGAAGTCACGCGACGCAGCGCATTCGCCTCGGCCACATGCCAGATCAGTTCGGCCGTCGGCCCGGTGCGAAGCGGATACTGCAACATCGCCAGCCGCAGTTGCAAGCGAGTGCCGAAGCAGGGAATCGGCTCGTTGGCGCCGGCGCCGAGATCGCGCTGGAGCACTTCTTGCAGATCGGCGAAACGGATGCGACCCCGACGCAGCGCATCGCGGTAGCGATCTTCCGACAAATAGGGATGGCAGCGGAAAACGTGCGAGGCCTGCCGCACCGCCTCGTGAAAAGGAAGGTGTTCAAACGCGTGCAGCGTATTGTGATGAATGAAGACGGTGATCGGGCCCTGGGCCGGCAGTAAGTGCGCTGCATGATCGATTGCCGCTTGCAAATTGCTCAAGTCCCGGCCGTGGGATGGCTCGTGCAACGGTTCCTTAGGCAACGCTGACATCGATATTGTTAGGTCCCTGCCGGTGGCCGCCGATGACGGACGGAACTCGCGTTGAATGAAGCAGTCACAGCGGCCCTTGAACCTGCCATGCGGCCGACCGCTGGCGTCGCGAAACCGCAGCCCACATCGCCCCGAACGATCGTTCGAGTGCCGTCCGAGGCAATTCTCTCAAACCTGTCCGATCGCTGCCAAGACGGCGCAAGGCGATGCCTTTGAATGAGGCGCCGGTTAGTTTTACACGTTCCGGAGCCCCAGACAAAGCGCAACCTCCAAGTCTGTTGGAAGTTGGGGAATGAACACGGGCAGCCAGCGGCGGCGGGATCAGCCGGCCGCGATCGGTGCAATGCACTGGTCACCCTGTTCGCGAACATTGCCGCCGTGGTTTTGGGCGGCGTAGGCGTACAGCATTGCGTCGTCGCACGGACGGAGCATCGACAGCAACTGGTCCTTGGCTTGAAACTCGGGGTCGAGCCATCGATCGAACTGTCCGGGGGACAAGATGGCCGGCATTCGATCGTGCAGCGGATTCATCAGCGAGTTTGCATCGGTCGTTATAATGCAGCACGAATCGACGAATCGCTCTCCACATCGTGCACGGCGGAACAACCCCGCGAACGCCAATGGTTGGTCGTCCGTGCGATGAATGAAATACTTCTGCTTTGTCTTGCCGGTCTTTTTCCACTCGTAGAAGCCATCGGCCGGCACCAGGCAACGGCTCTGTTGGAACGACGTGCGGAAGGCCGGCTTGTCGGCCACCGTGTCGGCCCGTGCGTTGATCAACGGCGGGCTGCGAGCGGGATCGTCGACCCACGGTGGAATCAGGCCCCAGCGAGCGAGCGAAGCGGTCCGTATGCCGTTTTCCAGTCGTACAATCGGGACCTGATCGGTGGGGGCGATGTTGTAACACGCCTCCCACGCAAGGTCGCGTGTCAGCACCGCCCAATCCTGCAGCGCCTGGTTCAATTTGGTCCGAAGCGTGTAGCGGCCACACATACCATCATTTTACGCGATTGGCCCGGTTCGACGATATGTCGATTCGCGCGGTAGATCGGGTAGCCGCCTGAACCAGCCTTCGAGCGAGGAGCGCATGGGCGCAACCAATCAGATCAACGTATATTGTCGATGTCGCACCGTCGCGCATGCCGCACGGTTGCGCGCTCTGACAAAAGCGCCCGTAGCTCAACTGGATAGAGCAGCGGACTTCTAATCCGCAGGTTGCAGGTTCGAGCCCTGCCGGGCGTGCTTTGTAACTTCTGGTGCCGTCGGCAGTATCAACAATGCTCCGAACTCCGCCTACTCGGAAAAACTCCTGGTGTCACGTAAAGTGTCACGTGGGCCGCTGTTGGCGAGGCCTACTTCTGGGTTCACCTTCTGGTTGCGCATCTGCCACTGAGCGGCTCTGATT
>DASZPI010000390.1:0-2458 GCA_035550355.1 Pirellulales bacterium | reverse complement strand
ATTCGGGCATCGACATGGAAGCGGTCGATCTGGACCGTTTCGGCTGCGCCGTCAGCGGCCACATGGGCGACACCGGATACGTCAACCACGCCTTGAACATCTTTCCCGCCGCACCGGGCTCGGTTCCCTGGTGGCAACAGTGGTTGCCCAACACCGGCTGCTCGCAGGTGGCGAATCGCCACAACTTGCGCGGTCCGCGAATTTGCCATTCCACGGCATGCGCCAGTGGACTGATCGAAGTCCTGTCGGCGATGCGCGCCCTGGAAGACGATCAGTGCGATGTGGCGCTGGCTGGCAGTGCCGAAGGATTTCATCCGCTGTTCGCCTCGGGCTTTCGCGCCATGCGCGTGCTGGCCGAGCACGATGATCCGCAGCAGGCTTGCCGACCGTTCGACCGCGGCCGCAGCGGCTTCGTGATGGGCGAAGGGGCCGGCATGTTCGTGCTCGAGCGACTCAGCCATGCTCGGGCCCGCAACGCACGGATCTATGCCGAGTTGCTCAGCGGCAAGATGCTGGCCGAGGCGCATCACGTCACGGGACTCGACATGCACAGCGAGGCGCTGGCGCGGCTGATTTCCGATACGCTTCGTCGGGCGAAGGTCGCTCCCGACGACGTGCAATACATCAACGCCCACGGCACGGCCACGCAGCAGAACGACGTCGCCGAAGTGCGCGGAATCCGTCGCGCTTTTGGCTCGGCCGCCGACCACACGCTGATCAGCTCGAGCAAATCGATGCTCGGCCACCTGGTGAACGCTGCCGGCAGCGTCGAGTTGGCGATTACCACGTTGGCGCTCCGCGACGGTTTTGCCCCGCCGACAATCAACCTCACCGACCCGGACCCTGAATGCGACATGGATTGCGTGCCGCTGCAGGGACGCAATCGCAAGCTCGATACCGCGTTGAAGCTGTCGGTCGCGTTCGGCGGTCACTTGGCTGCGGTGGCCTTGCGCCGCTGGCCGAACGCCAATGTCGACATCGACGGGACTCCTGGCCAATCGCGTCGTTCCGGGCGCGGCATCCGCGCGGCGTAGGTTCGCGAGCTGTAGGCGGGCGTCGTATGGACGCATGAATGGGCTCAACGTAGCTGTAGCCCGTTGGCCTACTTCCGCGCTCGACAATCGGTGTCTATTTCGCTTGAATATCGCGCACAGTCGCAGCAGCCATGAGCGATTCGTGCGGGATGAAGGCCTGTGTCGGTGTCCGGTTCTTGGGACATGCGGCACACGAACGTGGCGCCAACGGGGGCGCTCGTCCCGCCATCGTTTTAGGATAAGGCTTGAGGTTGGGGGCGCGTGCACAACCCTCTGCCTACTTCCGGCGCTGCTGCCGAGCCGGTCCCATCGATTTTAGGGCGAGGGGTCAACATGATCGTCGGAGCCACGCCCGCAGCGTGCGATCATGCCTTGCCTGGTCAACAACCCACGGCCCGGGCGTCCCGAGCTTACCGCGAGCCTCCATCTGCGGACGGCGGGATCACGCATCCCGCTTGCCCAGCAGCCGAGGCGCTTGCCGCTGCCGTGACACGCAGCGGCGAGCCATTTATCCCCACAAGATCGCCTCGGCTGTGAACAGCCGGTGCTCTTAGTGTTCGATCGTCGAGCCGCAGCGCGAACGCGTGCAGCGCGGCGCGCGCGATTCAGCGATCGTCCACCTCGCCGACGACATTTCTTTGCCCAAAGTCGGCTAACGAGCTGCTTGCAATTGCAAAAGAAGCTGGTATTTTGAGCGACCGTATTTGTGATTTTGACTACTCAAAACCCATTGGGGTGATCAAATGACGCAGGAAAACGGTTCGAGTACAACGTCGGCGGGGTGCGGCCGTAAAGGACTAACCTTGCTGGAGTTAGTCATCGTACTCACGATTCTCGTCGTGCTCGGAATGCTGGTGGTCCAAAATCTGAGCGGCATCTTGCTCCGCGGCCACTTAGCCAAGTGTGCAGACACGATTTCAGGGCTCAACAAAATCTGGGGCGAAGCGTACGCCTTGAATGTGCGGTATCCCGACGTGTACGACTCGCTGCTGGCCAGCGGCGGCTCGACGATCTACAGCCCGATCACGGCTGGCCTCGCGTCGCAAACCAGCGTTTACTCGCTTACCCAGCCAGACATCGATGCCTTGCAGACGATCGGGATCACCAGGGTCGTCGATTTGGTGTCGGTTACGCCCGGCCAGGGGGATGTGACGTACCAATCGGATCCCGTGGGACTGACGCCGCGTGTATTGGCGACTGGGGGTCAAATCGTGCAGCTCAATTACGCCGCCCACTTCGCCGCGGGTAATGAGCTCAACTTGAAGCGGCAATTTCTGCGTCTGTCTGACGGCTCGAACTATGACAATAGCGCCAACGTCGTCTACATCATCTTTGGCATCGGTCCCAATTGCTCGGCGGTCGGCTCGGGGAAGCTGATCCAGGAAGCGCCGGTGCATTGGGGAGACAACGACACGATCAACCCC
>DASZPI010000389.1:0-11049 GCA_035550355.1 Pirellulales bacterium | reverse complement strand
ACACTCCGCTGGAATGCGCCGGCAACATCGTGCTGAACAACCTGCAGTTCAACTACTTCATCAACGGGCTGGTGCAGTAATCGCAGCCACGGCGTCACGGTGCGTCGCGCACGGCGCTGCGATGCACCCAAGCCGATCGCTTCGAGCCAGGCTGATAGAACACTTCGACGTATTCGCCATTCGTGCGGCCGCGTGCCACGCGCTGGCCGCGCACGAGTGTCGCAACGACCGTGGTCGAGTCCATCACCCGCGCCAAGTCGACAATCACCTCGACGTGCGGCGCCAGGGCATGACGTGGTGGCCGCTGGGTCGGCGGTCCTGCCTGGGCCGAGCGCCAATCGCCGGTGAGCGTGAACGCCGCCCAGAAGAACGGATGCGCCTTGGCAGCATCGCGGTCCTCAAGGAACGATTGCTGAGCACGCTGCAGCGCGGTTGCCTTGTCGTCGCCGGCTTGCAGGCGGTCGAAGAACCGGGCCATCAGTTCGGCAGTTTCGGCATCGGGAATGCGCCACAGGGTCGCCATGACGGCGCGCGCCCCAGCCAGTTGAAATGCCTGGCGCAGTCCCGCGACCCCTTCGCCGGCGTTGAGCTGCCCCAGGCCGGTTTCGCACGCGCTGAGCACCACCAACTCGGTGCCGCGCAGATCGGTGCCTAGAATATCGAGCCCGGTCAGAATTCCATCCTCGACTCGGGGACGTGAGCGCAGCTCGCTGCGATTGGCGCCGGCCAGAACCAATCCGCAATTCAGCAGCGGATTTTGCGCAGCTTCGGCGTTCGACGAGTCGTCCAACAAGAAGCCATGCGTGCTGAACATGGCGATCCGCGGTCGCCATGCGTTTTTCGCCTCGTCTTCGATTGCCGCTGCACCGGTCAGAATGCGGGGCGGTACGTGGGTGTACGCTTCGAGAGCCGGCGCGACGGTGAGCGCTTCGGTCGCCGTCCCCGGTAAACGGACCCAATCGTGCGGCACCACGCCACGCGCTTGGCCGTTGAACGCCCGGAGCACTGCGGGCCGTTGCACGAAATCTTGAAGGCCCGATTCAGGCAACTCGGTTCGATCGTAATCCGGGTCTGCGAGCACCAAGGCCGGATTGCCCGACACGGGAGCGTCCACAGCGAGCAGTTCGCGACCGCTGACCAACGTGGTTACGCGATGGCGCTCGACGACGCATCGCGGCGGCTGGCCATCCGACGTCTGCAATGGCAACGCCGACCAGGGAAGCAGCCACATCGCACGATCGGGCGAAACGATCCAGTGTTCATGGCGACTTAAGACCGGCAACATGGGCCGCAAGACGAGGTCGGCGATGCGCCGCGCGGCGCTGTCGAACGCCTGCGATGCGGACAAGCGGTCGGCCGCGGTTTCACCAATCGTCAAGCCCTTGGTCATCGCAGTGGTTGCGATCGCAGCCAGCGCGGCCCGAAGATCGGCGATCGCACCGTCGATCGCGGCTGCCGAGCCCAGGTCGAACATCGCGATCTCGCCGTCGCCGGCCGGGGGAATGATCCATGCCAGATAGACCGGCTTCGCATCGCTCTGCGGTGGCGCATGCAGCGACAATTCGACCAACACCGACGACGGTTTCAACGCGCCGCGCACGGCGGAGACAGTCACCCACGGCACCTCGATTTGCTGCCGGAGTTGCGCATCGCCAAGCCGGCGCGCGAGTTCCTGTTCGCGCTGCGTCAGTTCAGCCAGGACCTTTGGCTGGGTCGGAAGGTCGGAGGCGGCGATGCGTGCCAACTCACCGGTAACGCCGAACCAATCGTCGACCAGAGCGGCCAGGCTGGGATCATCCGCTTCGCGTGCCAATAGCATTCGCTGGGCGAGTGCATGCTGCCCCTGTCCTTTGCAGTTCAGCAGCCATTCGGCCGAATGCCGCACGCTGGTGGTCGTCGGATATTTTCGCACGATTTCAATGGCTTGCGCCAGCGCGGGATGTTCCTGCGAATCGAGAAACTCGCGCTGCTGCGGTTCAGGCAAGCCGGGTAGCGTATGGACCGAGAACTCGTGCAAGTGTCGACGCGCCCGATCGGCCGCTGCGATCGATTCGTCGACGTGATGGCCGGCAGCGAGTGCGCGCGCCAAGCCAAGGCAGGCGGCCGCCTGCGGCTGAGCCTGTCGTCCTTCGAGCTGCTCGTAGACTGCGATTGCCGTCTGGAACTCGCGAATTGCCTCGTCGTAGCGACCGGCAGCGAGATACAAATCGCCGAGTTGGACTCGAACCTCCGCACAGAAAGCGCTTTGCAAAATCTGGTGCTTCTCGCAGTGCCGAATCCCGTCGAGCAACAGCTGTTCGGCGTCGTCGAACTTGCCGCGCTGGCACCAGAGTTTTGCCAGGTGATTGCTGGCGCTGACCCGGTTCCCGGTGCGCGCATGGGTGTCGGAGCGCGCGCGGTCGTACATCGCCTCGGCCCGGTCCAGCTCGCCGAGCTGTTCGTAGGCCTGCCCCAGCGATACGACATTCGCAACGGTATTCGCGTCGCCGGTTTCATCGCGCCCCTGCAAAGCGGCCTCGAGCCAATGGACCGCCTCGCGCACCTGGCCCATCGCCAACAGAATCTCGCCCTTCGAAGCCCAGTGAACATAGACCGAACGTTGCAAGCGGCTGGGAGAATTCGTGCTCGTGGGCAGCATCTTGCCGACAAGTTCTGTCTGCTCGAGCGCTTCGGGGTAGCGGCCCATGCGATGGTACAAATTCGCTAATTCCGCCGGCAGCGAGTTGGTCCAATCGACAAACCGCCGGTCGGCGATCGGCTTGAGCTGCTTCATGCGCTCGATGTATTGCTCCGCGTCGCGATAGCGCCCGGTTTCGACCGCGATCGACGCCAGCGCCGAAAGCACCGGCCCGATGCGCGCGTCGCTCGGACCAACGCGCTCGATCAACAATTCGAGGATTTCGTTCAGCCGCTCGGTACGAACCGATGAGCCGCACATCGACCCAGCCAGACACAACATGCCAAGCGTTCGCTGCATGCGCGGCGACTCGAGCGGCTCGTAGCGGCCCGAGATGTAGAACGCGCGCAAGAGCGCATCGAGCGCTTTGTCGTACGCTTGTTGCTCGAAGTAGATAAAGCCGAGGGTGCCCAACGTCTGGCCGACGCGCTGATGTTCGGCTCCAAGCTGCTGCTGTTGAACGCTCAACAAATGTTCGAGCAGCGCCTGCGCGTCGTTGCCGCGATCAAAATGGGAGTACATCACCGCCAAGTTGCTGACGGCGACCTCCCAATTGGGGTTCTTAAAGTCGGCAAGCCGCAATGCGGCCTCATACGCTGCAAGCGCCTCGGCGAACCTGCCGGCGCTTTGCAGATCGATGCCGCGCTGCAACGTCGCGGCGAAATCCTGAGCCAGCGCGCCGCGAACAACCAGCAGCAGGACTACGATCGTGTGGCTGAAAATGCGCAAGCCGGACATCGTCGATGCTCCGCCACGGGAAGGCGAGTCTTAGACGCCGCAAACACGGCGAAGGTTCATTGTATCGACCGCAGAAAAGCGTTGCAGCGACGTGGGCGTCAATTTCGAATGGGGCGCGATGTTTCATGCCTAACGGGCGCGAGACCCGTCGGTTCAGGTGTGCTCCGCGCCGCGATGTGCTCGGCAATGCGGCGAGATTACTTCGAGCAAAATGCCTCGCTCGACACGAGCGCGTGAATGAACTCGCGCATCGCAAAACCATTCGCCCGCGCCCGATGGATGATGTTCGCCGCCAGCTCGTCATCGAGGAAGCCGTAGGGCCGACCGAGCGCATACTCGATCAAAGCCTCGGTAAAGCAGTGTGCGAAGGCATCGGCGTTCGACTCGATGATGTCGCGAAACTCGAAATAGTTTGCGAACGACGGGCCGTGGTAGAAGCTGGCTGCCGCGTCCACGGGCCAGGTCTTTGACGTCTTGGGATTCAGTTGATAAATGTCTTCGGTGCGCCACTTGCCCGAGGCATCGAAGTTTTCCAGGCCAAAGCCAATGGGGTCGATCTTGCGGTGGCAACTCGCGCACTGCGGCTCCTCTTGGTGGGCTTTGAGTCGCTCGCGCACCGAGAGCATTTTGCCATCGAGTCGCGACAGTTGCGGGACGTTCGGCGGAGCAGGGGGCGGCGGATCGTTCAGCAGTTTGCGCAGCACCCATTCACCCCGTTCCACAGGGCTGGTGTATTGGCCGTTGCTGCCCATGGCTAAGATCGCCGCCATGCCCAGCAACCCGCCGCGCGGCGAGCCGGGCGGGAGCGCTACCTTGCGAAACTCGTCGCCGCGGACGCCGTCCAGTCCGTAGTAGTCGGCCAGCACGGCGTTGACGACGACAAAATCCGACTTCAGCAGTCGCGTCAGGCTTTGGTTTTCTCGCAGCAGGTACGAGACGGTGCGATAAACCTCCTCGCGCGCCGCAGCCTTCGTGCTGTCGTCGAATTGGCGGTGCATTCGGTAATCGAACTGGAAGAATTCGAGCCGATCCATGCCAAGCCACTGGTGCATGAAACCCGAAGCGAACTCGCGCGAGCGGTCGTCGGCGATCATGCGATCGACCTGGGCGGCGAGCACCCCGGGGCTGTGCAAGGCGTCGCTGGCGGCGAGCGCCAACAACTCGTTGTCCGGCGGCCCGCTCCACAGCAAGTACGACAGCCGACTGGCGAGCTCGAAGCTGCTAAGCCGGCGCTGGCCTGCTGCGGTCGAGGGCTCGGCAAGGTACAGGAAGCTGGGCGACGCCAGCACCACGCTCAGCGGCTCTTTCAACGCATCCTCGAACGATTCGCCCAGCGCACGGCGTGTTTCGAACAGACCAACAAGCCGGTCGAGATACTCGGCCGAGGGCGTCGCGCCGCGAAACGCACGGCGCGCGAACCGCTCGATCACCTCGCGCGCGCCGCGGCGGTCGTGTGTCGAGGCGATCAGCGATACCGAGGCCGCGTAAGGCTCTGGCTGCGGGCCTTCGATTTCGAACCAGTCGATCCACACGGCGGGCACAGGCCCGTGGCCGGTGCGATCGACTTCGTCGGCAAAGATATTGATCTCGGCCTTGCGCGAGTTCGGGCGCTTCTCGCGGACGGCAAACTCGCGCTTGCCGCGCGTTCCCACATCGACCGACAGCTCGATCATCTGCGGCTGCTCGAGCGTGCCGGTTACCTGGTGGGCGCTGAACACGGTAAAGTCGCTCGGGTCGTCGCCGCGCTGACCGACTTCAATAAACCGGCGAAAGGGTGGCGCGGCGTCGTTGGCCGCGACCCGCAATCGCAGCTTGTAACGTCCGGCGGGCCAGCTCTCGCCCGCCGAGACGTACGTCTCGCGGTAGGCCTGGTAGAACAGCAGCCACGCTCCGCGGTCGCGGCCGGGCAACTGCTGATAATCGGCGTAATACGTGTAGTGCAGTCGATACTGCAATTCCTCGAACAGCGCTGCTTGGGAATCGTGGAAACCGAATTCCTCGGGCGACGGCGCGCCGGCGATCTGGTGCCAAAGATGATAGTACAGCAACGGGGCGGCACGTGGGCTGGCCGAGGCGCCGGACAACTTTTGCGCGTCGAGTTTTAATTGGTCGATCTTCGCGACGTTCTCCGGCCGCTGGGCTGCCTCGTCGACCGCCGTGGTCCAGCGGACGTAGTTGTCGTGCATCTGCTTCGTGCGCTCATAGAGGCTGTTCATCCGCTTGTTGCCGATGACCTCTGCCTCCTCGCGCGCTGACAACGAGCGCGGCTCTCTAGCCCGTGTGCGGTGGAAGTGCTCGTCCAACGCGCGCCGCGCGATCGCAAGATACTGCTCGATCTGGTCGCTCGACATGAACAGCGAGGCGCCGACCGTATCGAAGGTGCCGATGCCGCCATCGGCCGGCAGGTCGCGCACGTCGATCTCCACCCCCAACAGCGCGCGAATCGTGTTCTTGTACTCGCGCTGATTCAAACGGCGCAACGTAATCAGGCCCCCTTGGTCGCCGATGACCTTGCGCGCTCGCGCCAGCGTCTGCGATAACGTGTCGAGCAATTCCGTCTTGCGCGTGCGGTCGGGCTGGGCGGAGTCGTCGGGGGGCATTTCGCCTGAATTGAGCGCGTTCAGAATCTTCTGCCATCGGTCGGCCTGTTCGACCGTTTGAATTTCGAACGCGATGTTGTCGAGCCGAAGCTTGCCTTCTTGCGTTTCGCGGCCGTGGCACTCGATGCAGAAGTCGGCAAAGAAAGCACGCTGCGCCTCGTCGAGACGAACCGACGGCGCGTCGGCCGCTTGCGCCGGCCGGCACGACAACAAGATCATCGCCGCCAAGCAAAGCCGTTTCATGCCCGCAGCCCTGCAACAATGCCCGTGCTGTCGCCGTGGCGGTCGGCTTGAATGCCCAATCCGTGCAGGATGGTCAGCCAGGCGTTGCACAACGGCGTGTCGTGCCGCAGCACAACGTGATGGCCGAGCTTTAAATTCGCACCGCCGCCGGCCAGCAGCGTCGGACAGTTGTCGAGGTAATGCACCGTGCGAATGTTGCTGCCGAAGGCAAGAACCGTGTGATCCAACAGCGAGCTGCCATCGGGTTCTTTCGTGGCTTTGAGCTTGTCGAGCAAACCGGCGAGCAGCTCGCTTTGTGCCAGGTCGCGACGCTGCGAAGCTGCGAGACGTTCGTCGCTGGTGTAGTGCGTCATGTCGTGAGCGGCGATCTTCACGCCAAGACTGGCCAACAGCGAGACCACCGGTTGGCGGTAGGTGATCACGCGCGTCGTGTCGGTTGCGAGCGCCGCCACGATCAGATCGTACATCAGTTCGATCTCATCGCGCCCCGCGAGGCCGGGTTTCGGCTCGGCCAACGAAGTCTTCGGCTTCGGTACACCGAGCCATTGCTCGTCCTTCGCCAAGCGGGTTTCGATGTCGCGAACTCCCTGGAAGTATTCGTCGAGCTTGTCGCAGTCGGTCTTGTTCAGGCCGCGCTGCACTTGCCGCGCGTCGGTAAGCACGGCATCGAGCACGCTGCGTTGTTGCGCGAGCATCGCCTGTCGGCGTTCGAGCGGCATCGTTTCGTCGGAGAACATCCGATGGTACGCCAGCACCGGTGTCTCGAGTCCTGCCATCGGTTTGCCGCGCGGATCCCATGCCATCGAAAGCCCCGGACCATGGCCGTTGGCGACCCCGTCGGGACTGCTCAATTGAATCGAGGCAAACCGCGTCTCGGTGCCGAGCCGCCCGGCGATCACCTGATCGACCGAGACACTGTTGTGAAAGCTCTGCCCCGGCTCGGCGTAGCGATTGGCGCCGGTCAGCCAGAAGGTGCTGCCCCAGTGCGCTTCGTTGGCGAACTTGTTGGTGAGGTTCTGCACCACCGTGAAATCGCGCTGGTGCCGCGCCAGCGGCGCCAAACCCGGTGGCAGAGTGTAATCCGCTCCGGTCACCATCGCGTCGGGCAGCCAGGTTTTTTCAGTCACTCCCCAGCCAAACCCCAGGAACACAGCGCGCTTGGGTCGCGGGCCGATCGGCATTGCAGCCGAAGCGAACCGCCGGAACCCGAATGACTCGAGTGCGGGCAAGGCGACGATCGTACCTGTGGCGCGGAGAAATCGACGCCGACTCAGTTCAGAATTCATGACCAGCGCGAGTTTCGCAACACGCGACCATGCTGGGGAGATGCGCTATTAGCTTGCGTGCGGACGCGCGATCGAACCATGACGGCAAAGGGGGGCGAATCTCGGAGCGGTTCGATCAAGGCAGGACTGCAAACATCATCCTAAGATCACCGCGCAGATTTGCAAAGCTTTTTGCTCGGGATGGCAGGCCATTGCGTCGTCGTGTCATCGCACGGGTCGCCTTGACCACACGAGGAGCGTGCTCGCGGCTGTTTTATCGAGGCCTATACTTACGGTCTCGCAACAATGTTCCAGCCGTAAGCGCGACCCGGCGACGGCACGACGACCCCCGATGTGCCGGCCGCTGAACGAGATGCGGCTGCCGCCCGAGCACGCTACACTCGAAGCATGGATTCGACCATCGAATGCCCGGGCTACCAGGCGGCGATCGACCTGCTGCTGGGGCGCATCAATTACGAGCGCGCCGCCAGCGTCACCTACGGCGATCGCGAGTTCAAGCTCGATCGCATGCACGACCTGCTCGCGCGGCTCGATCATCCGCAGCGCCGCGTGCCGGCCATTCACATTACCGGCACCAAGGGCAAAGGCTCGACCGCGGCCATGATAGCCGGCGTGCTCAGCGCTGCGGGGCTGCGCACCGGGCTGTTTAGCTCGCCGCATCTCGATCGCATCGAAGAGCGCCTGGCAATCGATGGCCAACCGTGCACGCCCGAGCAATTTGTGCGTCTGGCCGAGCGCGTGCGACCGATCGTTGCCGACATGGATCTCGCCGCCGAGCGCTGCGATCCGCCGGAGACGGGTCCCACGTACTTCGAGCTGATCACCGCGATGGCGTGGCTGCATTTTGTCGACCAGCAGATCGATGTCGCGGTGCTCGAAGTCGGCATGGGGGGCCGGCTCGACTCGACCAACATCTGCTCGCCTGCCGTCTCGATCATCACCAGCATCAGCTACGACCACACGAAGCAACTCGGTTCGACGCTGGCGGCCATCGCCGGCGAGAAGGCGGGGATCATCAAGCCGGGCGTACCGGTGGTGAGCGGCGTGATCGACGACGAGCCGCGCAACGTGATTCGTCGGGTGGCGCTCGAGCGCGGCAGCCGGTTGATCGAGCTGGGGATCGATTTCGACTATCGCTACCAGGCGCCGGTCGACGCGCGTGGCACGGGGCAGGGGGGAAGCATCGACTTCTACGCCCCGGCCGGGTCATCTGCGCCGCGATCGAGCCAGGTGTCGCTGGGGCTGTTGGGACGTCACCAGGGGGCGAACGCCGCCATCGTGCTTGAGACGATCGAGCAGCTTCGACGCCAGCAATGGTCGATTAGCGACGAGGCGATGCGCCGCGGGCTGCGCGACGTGCGTTTGCCGGCGCGCATCGAGCTCGTCGAACGGCGCCCAGCGATCGTGATCGACGGCGCTCACAACGCCGCTTCGATGGCAGCGCTGTTGGCAACGCTCGAGGAAAGCTTTCCCGCAACGCGGCGGACCTTGATCTTTGCCACGACCCGCGAGAAGGATCTTTCGGGCATGCTGGCGTTGGCGCTGCCGAAGTTCGACCGGGTGGTGTTTACCCGCTATCAAAGCAACCCTCGGGGCGTGCCTGCCGAGGAACTGCTGGAACTGGCGCGTGACTTGGGTGCAACCCACGTCGCGATCGAGCCGACTCCCGTCGCCGCCTGGGACGCGGTCCGTGGGCATCTTGCGGGCGACGACCTATTGTGCGTCACCGGCAGCTTTTTTATCGCCGCCGAGTTGCGGCAGGAAATCCTCCGAACCGGGACGCCGCAGGCGTTAAGCAAACCCTAGGCATGGCGCGCTTTTTCTTGCTCCCTGTGCTTCGGCACGCTCTAATAACCGCAGGCTTCTTCTTCGGGACAGAACTGTACTCTCGCTCTCACGCGTACGAAAGGTAACTGGCATGACTTGCGCGCGCGCCGCAGCGTATCTGTCGGCCTTGGTCGGCTGCTTGTGTCTTGGCTCGGTGCTGTGGGCCCAGCGCCCTGGCTTCAATCAAGGGAACCGCGGAACGTATCGCGGCCCGAATGGCGGTGGTGGCCCGCAGCAGGCCGATAAAAAGGGCGAAGACGAATACAAGCTACCCGACGACAAGCGGCTGCTGGAGATTCACAAGAAGTTCGTCGTCGATGCCGAGAAGCTGGCCCTGGACTACGAGCGCGAAAAGAAGCTCGACAAGGCGCGTGTCTGCTACGAGGAAATTCTGCGTTTGGTGCCGACCTATGCCGCCGCGCAAACGGCGCTCGATCGCGTGAAGGGGGCCCAGTACTCGGCCGAGAAAAAGCAGCTCGACATCATGGCCAACAAAGGCTGGCAGGACACTGGCGTGGTCGTGTCCGAAGGGTTGCCGATTCACATTCGCGCCGACGGCTCGTGGACCTTCCGCATGACGCACGAGGTGAGCGGCGACGGCATGGAAGTGCCCGAAGAGCTGCAAGAGTTTAAGCTCGGCTCGCTCGTCGGCATGGTCGACGACGGCACGAACAGCAAAGACAACAAGCCGTTCCTGGTCGGTTCGCAGTACGAGTTTACTGCCGAGAAGACCGGCAAACTGTTGCTGCGGATGTACGACTCGGACCCGAGCGACAACATGGGCAAGCTGAACGTGACGATTGCCGGCACGTTTTTTCACCCCAAGAAGTGACGTCACATGGAGGGCCGTATGGCACGCGTCGTGAATGTGGGGTTCGCGATGGTTGCGTGTTGGGCGTGGCTACCTGCTTGTAATTTCGCGGCCGAACCTGTTGCCGCGCCGACTGCCTTGAAGGCGCCTGCCTCGAGCGCGACCGACTCGAAAGCGACCGACCAGCCGAGCGGCGCCGAGCTGGAGCGCGCCGCACGCAAAACGTTGGCCGAGCTCGCACGCCGCAAGGAGTTGCCCGACGAAACGGCGGTGCGGCAGCTCGTGGCGTTGTACGAGCAACTGATGCTCGCGACCGATTTGCCTGCCGCGCGGCGCGAGCCGCTGCGGATCGCGGTGCGTCGGCGACTCGAGGCCGACCGGGCGATCCTGGCGCAGGTCGCTTTGCCGCAAATGAACGCCGCTGGGCCGCAGGCGCAACCAGCGGCCACGCTCGCGCCCGAATTGATCGCATTGATCGAAGACACCATCAACCCCACGAGCTGGGACAAGCTCGGCGGACCCGGGGTGATCCGCTTCTGGGGCCCTAGCCCTGCCTTGGTCGTCCGCCAAACGACCGAGGCCCACGAAGCGCTCGAGGAACTGCTGCGAGATTTGCGCTGAAGATCGATCAAAGCACCTGCTGGCGCCGGCGCATAATTGAACGGCATGACGATCGAACAATTAAACAACGTCCATCGCAGCCAGCCGTTTCGGCCCTTCACGATGCACATGGGCGACCGTCGGGCGCGCCCATCGGCTGATCGAATGGCTGCGACACGATTCGAACCCTACACGTGGGCTTCCGCTTCGAGGAAGTGTTCCACGCCGTCGGCCTTGGCGATCACCACCACGCCTTCGTCGGTCACG
>DASZPI010000388.1:0-2260 GCA_035550355.1 Pirellulales bacterium | reverse complement strand
TGTCGAGCACGTCGTAGTCGAGCGCCCGCAGGCCATCGCGCATGCGCGTGACGTTGGCTTGCAGCTGCGCGACGCGCTGCGGCTCGCGCTCGAGAATCTCGAGGGCCTTGGCGGCGCTCACCGCCACGGTCGGCGGCAGTGCGTTGGAGAACAACTGCGGCCGGCTGCGTTGAACGAGCGTATCGATCAGGTCCTGCGGGCCGGCCACGTAGCCGCCGGCGGCGCCTCCCAGCGCCTTGCCCAGGGTGCCGGTGAAAATGTCGATGCCCGACGGCGCGTGACCCGGCAGCTGGAAATGCTCGTGCGTGCCGCGGCCGTGCCGACCCAGCACGCCGGTGGCGTGCGAATCGTCGACGACGAGCGTCGCCTCGTAGCGGCGACAAACGGCAACCATCTCGTCCAGCGGCGCGATATCGCCTTCCATGCTGAACACGCCGTCGGTGACGACCACTTTCACCGGCGCGTCGGCACAGGCTTGCAACTGCGCTTCGAGCGATTGCAGATCGGCATGCCCGAAGATTTTGCGCGTCGCCTGCCGCGCTAGCCGCGTCGCATCGATGATGCTGGCGTGGTTCAGCTCGTCGGAAAGGATCAGGTCGCCTTCCTGCACCAGGTTCGTGAGCAGTCCTTCGTTGGCATTCCAGCAGCTCACGTAGGTCAAGGCTGCCTCGGCGCCGAGGAACTTTGCAATCCGCGCTTCGAGCGCCCGGTGGCAATCGAACGTGCCGCAAATGAACCTTACGCTGGCGGTCCCCGCGCCGTAGCGCCGCAGACCGTCGTGCCCGGCCTCGACGACTTCGGGGTCGTTGGCGAGCCCCAGGTAGTTGTTCGCGCAGAACACCAGCACTTCGCCGACCCCTTCGATCGTGGTCGTCGGCCCCATGGGCGCGGTCAGGTACTTGAGCTGCTTGTACGTGCCGGCCTGGTGCAGTTGATCGAGGGCGGCACGCAGGCGCTTAGCTAAAGCATTCATGTCCTAATCACCCAAATGTCGCCGCGCTAGGTGCCGGCCGCAATCAACTCATCGGCCGAAACTTGAATATCGCGCGCTATTTTACGAAGGAGAACCGGAGAGATGTCTCTGCCCGGATGATACGGCACCGTGGTTCCACGGCCATCGGGATGCCGAAATTGTTTGTGCGAGCCGCGCTGCCGCAGCTCAACAAAGCCGAGGGCCTGCAACCGAGCCACGACCTCTTGCGGCTTTAAAACCGGCAATTTTGGCACGGTTATGCGACCTGCACTTCTTGCGTCCCGATGAACTCCGACTCAAGCCTTGGCTCGCCATCTTCGAGCAGCATCGCGATCACTTCGGCGAGGTTTTGCTGCAACTCATCGAGCGTTTCGGCCTGCGAATGGGCTCCGGGAAAGCCAGGAACGTAACCGACAAACAATCCCGTGTCCGTGCAACGTTCAATCACTGCGGTATATGCATGCATGACTTGCCTCGAACGAAAACCGAGAGCATAACCACTTTTTACGTCACCAATCCAAAACCACTTTTCCTGCCTCGCCGCTCGCGACCAGGGCGAATCCTGTTTCAAACTCCGCGATCGGCAGGCGGTGCGTGATCACTCCCGAAATATCGAGCCCGCTTTGCAGCATGGTGCTCATCTTGTACCAGGTCTCGAACATCTCGCGGCCGTAAATGCCCTTGAGGTGCAGCCCCTTGAAGATCACCTGGCTCGAGTCGAGCGGCACCGGCTCGGCGAAGATGCCGAGCATCGCGATCCGTCCGCCGTGATTCATGTGATCGAGCATCGACTGAAACGCCTGCACGTTGCCCGACATCTCGAGCCCCACGTCGAACCCTTCGGTCATTCCGAGGTCGCGCATCACGTCTTTGAGCGTGCCGCGCTTGGGATTGAGGACCGTCGTCGCCCCCATCTTTTTTGCCAGGCTCAGACGGTACTCGTTGACGTCGGTCACCACGACGAACCGCGCGCCGACGTGCCGGGCAATCGCGGCGGCCATGAGGCCAATCGGCCCCGCGCCGGTAATCAGCACGTCCTCACCGATCAGGTCGAACGACAGCGCCGTATGCGTGGCGTTGCCGTAGGGGTCGAAAATTGCCGCCACGTCGTCGGGAATGTCGTCGGGGAGCTTGAAAATGTTCGAGGCCGGAATGCTCACGAACTCGGCAAAACTGCCGGGGCGATTGACTCCCAGGCCGACGGTCTTGCGGCACAGGTGACGACGCCCCGCGCGGCAGTTGCGGCAGTGGCCGCAGGTAATGTGTCCCTCGGCAGTCACACGATCG
>DASZPI010000387.1:0-3532 GCA_035550355.1 Pirellulales bacterium | reverse complement strand
AGGTCGCGAATGTAGGCGAACTGCTGGCCGAACGACAGGACGAGCCAGCAATCCGCTACCTCAGCATGCGCATGGTCGACCTGAGCTGGTCCGAGCTCGATCGCAACGGGCCCAGCGAGGATATTCGCAAACAAGTCGACTTTGCCATCGAGGGCTGGAGGGACAACCCGTTCGCCTGGTACGTGCGCTCGCTGACCTGGGGAGACGATTCGGACCCCAATGCTGCCGACGATCGGCAGATGGCAATCGGGCTGGAGCGCAAGCGTGTCGCCAACGGCGAAACCGGGCCCGAATTCCTGTCGTTGCTGCTGTCGATCGACGTCCTGGCGCGACTCAACGAGCTGCGCGAACTCGTGCCGGGCCCGTTCAGCGCCTGGAAGCAGGACGAAAAGACCGTCCGTGACACGCTGGACGTTTTGGAAGACATACTCTTGGAGGCCGACGAGGCCGAATTGGCCGACGTGGCGCAGGGGCTGCCGGTGGGTTTGATCGCCCAAGCGATGGCGGTGCGATCGACGCTGCGGATGCAGCTTGGCATGCCCGCTGACGTTGAAGCAGCGATCGACGCGGCCGACCGCGCGGTTAAAGAGTTCCCGCAAGTGCCCGATGCGCACCTGGCACGCGCAATGGCCATCGGCGCTGAGGGCCGATGGTTAGCCTCGACGCCCGGAGCCGACCGCCAACGGTTAGCCGGGTTGCAGACCGAATTGCAACGCGAGCTCGACCAAGCCGTCGCGCTGGATCGCTCGTACGGGCCCGCTTACCTGATGCGGGCGGCGATGTATGCCGCGTTTGGTCCGGCCGACAAGGCGCTCGAGGATCTGAGCGAGGCGAAGCATTGGCTGCCGAAACTCGATCCGCGCTTGGAGCAAAGCATTCGCAACATGATCGAGTCGCAGCCGGCAGTGCCGCAGCCGCAACCACCGACGGTGCCTGCCGGCCCACAGACTCAGTCGACCATCGCGCTGTTGGATACGATCAAGCAGGCGCTTCGGCAGTACATGGATGACCGCGCAACGTATCCCGAATCGGGTATCGAGAATCTGCTCAAGGCGCTTGGCCCCGAGGGGACCGGCACGTTGGCCCTGGCCGCGGGACAAACCGATCGGCTGGGTCGGATCGTGGATGGCTGGGGGCGACCGCTGGTGTACAAGCGGACCGAAGAAGGCGGCTTTCGTTTGTACTCGGTTGGTCCGAATGGCCGCGATGAAGACGGCGGCGGCGACGATGTTCAATTACCCGATAAATGATCGTCCGAAGGCTGCGCGGAGCATGTTCATGCACCACGGTAAACGTATGTTCGCCGCGATGCTCGGTGGCAACAGGGAGGCTTTCGATCCTGTCGCGAAATTGATTTTCAAGTCCTCGAACTGCCGTGAAGGACGCGACGGCGCCGGCAAGGGGGCGTGATCAAGGCGATCACGGAGCGCGTCAGCCCGCGGGTGTTTCGAGTCATTGCGCTGCCGGCTCCCTCGGAGCGCGAGAAGTCGCAGATGTACCTGCAACGGTCGGTGCCCTACCTGCCGGCAGCGGGCGAAGTCGTGATTTTCGATCGCAGTTGGTACAGCAGCGCCGGCATGGGAACCCGTGATAGGATTCTGCACCGAGGAGACAGAGGCGCCGATTTTTCGAAGCGACTCCGTTGGTTGAAAAAGCGATTGTCGAGTCGGGAGTCACGTTGTTGAAGTACTGGCTGGAAGTCACATTCTGAGCAGCGACTCTTACCGCGAAATCTCCCGAGAGAACGTGAAGCTGCCCAAGCGGCAGAAAGACAAAGATTATCGCGAGCCCGACTCTTCATCGAAGTGGATTCCAGAGATATATTGAAGCACGCATGGGGCGCTCGCCAGTTCTTGGTTAGCGCGAAGTACGACGGACCGAACGTCGTGGCGAATCTTCGCAGGGAAAGAAACCATGAAGGGCATTGTGCGCTTGCTCGTATGGGTAGTCATCGGCGGAGTTGCACTCGGCCTCGGCTGGAAATGGTGGAAGGATCAACAGACCGCCGCCTTGCCGGAAGGAATCGTCTCGGGCAACGGCCGGATTGAATCGATCCAGGTCGACATCGCGGCCAAGTACGGCGGACGCGTCAAAGAGTTGTTCGCCAAGGAAGGCGATCTCGTTGATGCCGACAAGGTGCTCGTCATTATCGACACCGACGAATTGCAGGCGGAGCTTGACACGGCCAAGGCGAAGCTTGCCGAGGCCGAGGAGAACAAGGCCGAGGTCAGCGCCGATATTGTCAAGCAGGAAGGCGAGCTGAAGCTTGCCGAGCAAAACCTCGAGCGTGCGAAGGCATTGGTTGCCAAGCGGACCATCTCCAAAGAAGAGTTCGACGAGAAGCAAACGGCCCGTGACTCGGCGGCCGCCGCCTTGAACTCCGTGAAAGCGAAGCTGCGGTCGGTCACACAAAGCGGCGAGGCAGCAGCCGCCGAGGTCAAGCGCATCCATACACGCATCGACGACTCGACCTTGAAATCGCCGGTGCGTGGACGCGTGCTGTACCGCCTGGCCGAGGTGGGCGAAGTGCTCGCCGCGGGTGGCAAGGCAATGACGCTCATCAACCTGGGCGACATCTATATGGAGATCTTTTTGCCGGGCCAGGATGCCGCGAGGTGCACCATCGGCAGCGACGCGCGGATCACGCTCGACGCGCGGCCTGGCTACGTGGCCGGGGCCAAGGTCAGCTTCGTCTCGCCCGAAGCCCAGTTCACGCCCAAGCAAGTCGAGACGCGCAGCGAACGCGACAAGCTAATGTTTCGCGTCAAACTGCAAGTGCCCGAGGAAACGCTGCGGCCTTATCTGGAGAGGATCAAAACTGGCGTACGAGGCGTCGGCTACGTTCGGCTGGACAATTCAGTTCCTTGGCCGGCCTCGCTCGAAGAGCGGCTTCCTCCTGCGCCCGAAAACGGGCCCAAATCTCCATAAGCGCCGTCGTTATACGAAACGGGGTCGGGTCATGTGTCCCGATGGTACTGGTATCTCGCCGGTAGCCGATGATTTGCACCGCGTTGCTCCGGCGCCCTGCGTGGAGAACGTCGTCGCGATCGAGCACGCCGCGCACCGCTACGGCCGCACGACGGCACTACGCGATCTGACGCTAACTATTCCTGCCGGCTGCATGGTGGGCCTGATCGGTCCCGATGGGGTCGGCAAATCGACGCTGCTGGGGCTCATCTCCGGAGCGAAAAAGATCCAATCCGGTAAGATCATCGTCCTGGGCGGCGACATGGCCGAAGGACGGCATCGCCGCGCCGTGTGCCCACGCATCGCCTACATGCCGCAAGGGCTGGGCAAGAACCTGTACAAAGAACTCAGCGTCTTCGAGAACATCGACTTTTTCGCCCGACTATTCGGCCAGCGCAAGGACGAACGCCGCGCGCGGATCGATGCTCTGCTGAAGGCCACCGGCTTGGACCCGTTCCCCGATCGCCCGTCCGGCAAGCTTTCCGGCGGCATGAAGCAGAAAGTGAGCCTGTGCAGCTCGCTGGTCCACGATCCCGACTTGCTGATTCTCGACGAGCCGACCACC
>DASZPI010000386.1:0-5614 GCA_035550355.1 Pirellulales bacterium | reverse complement strand
ACTCATGACGAGGAGCTATTCTAACCCGCCCAAAAGAGGGATGCGAGCGGAGTGGGCAGTGAGCAGTTAGCAATTGGACCTTGAGCGGGCTGCCGACTGGTTGGCGCGCTCAGCTTAGGATCGACGGATCGCCTAGCGGCTTGTACTGCTCCTCGGTCCACGAGTGTCCGCCGAGCTTGCAGCGGAATCAACGGCTGCCGTTGCGGCGGTCAAGGTGCCGTGGCCGGTCACTTCGCGAACCGTGATCTTGTGAAACGTCACGCCCCGTCCGTAGGCGATCAACCCGAGCCGCTGCCGTTCAGGAAGCTTCTCAAAACTGTCGCCGATGGATAAGCGCTGCCAGTCGCCGGTCCAAGCAGCCAGCGGTTGGCCGTCGAGCACGGCTTGCAAACCGGTGCGACGAACTTCGATGGTGAGCTGATAACGCTGATCGTTCTTCAACAGCGGTTGCTTGGCGGTCTTGACGCTTTCGGGCGACTCTTCGATTCGTTCTCCATCGATCCAGCCGAATCCACAGTGCCATTCATCTTTGCCCGTCGGCCGGCGATCGATGCGGAGCCAGAATTCGCGACCTTGTGCGGCTAGCAGGCAACCGACGTCGTTTTGACCGGCAGTCGGCGTGAACTCGAGCAGCAGGTCGTATTCTTCAGCCGGAGAATAGGGAAGTTGTAATCGCGGATTACCTTTGCCGGCGGTACTGCTATTAAGTTGACTGGGGACCGAGAGCCCCGCAGGCGATTTGGTCCAACTGCCGGCGACTGCATCGCGCTTCACGTCGACTAGCGCCAGCAGGTCGATCGAAGCTTCCACGGCCGGGCCGCTCGTAGAGGGCGACGCCACCGCCGGGCCGAGCGTGTCCCATTCGACGACGAAGAATTGTATCTTTTGACTGTTCGCAGGCACGTCGTCCCATTCGCCATCTTGGTACCATGTGGCGGCGTCGCCGCTCCCATCGGGTCCTTTCCCCAGCCACAATGACATATCGACCGGCTCACCCGTGACCCAACTCCAAGGATCGGTCGACGTGGCGCCGCGCCGAGCGCCCAAAAAAATGCGCGGGTACGCGCCGGCAGTGGGGGCCGTTATGGGCTTCTTTTTCCAAAGGTTGACGAAGGCCCAGTCCCGTTCTTCCTTGGTCGTAATCGTGACAAGGTGCCCACCCATCGCCTCGGCCTTGGCACGGGCTTCGTCCCAAGTGCCGGGCGAGTCGACCAGTAGATAGCGATGACCATTGAAGGTGAGCGCCTCGGCGGGGATGGGCGGCGCCGCGTCGGCGGATTGTTTTTTCGGCACGCGGCGGATCAGGCGGATCTCGTTGGCTCCTTCTTCGTTTTCGATTGCTTTAGCATTGTCGAAATAAAGCGTCGCGCCGTCGGGCGAGAGCCAGCACTGTTGGATCTTCACGTTCGGCGGCAAGGGGACCGGTCGCAGATCGTAATCGCCCTGGGCATCGGGCGCGGCTAGGTACAGGCCCCACCTGATAATCACGAGGATCGTCTTGCCGTCGGTCAGGATTTGCGACGCACAATCGTAATCGGAAGAGTTCACCTTGTTGCCTAGGCGGACCGGCGGCTGCCAATCGGCCTTAAGATCGGCACGGCGACTGATCCACAGGTCGGCCTGTCCACGACCCCCGGCACGGTTAGAACTAAACACCAGCGACAAGCCGTCCGGTGAGATGACGGGGTGATTTTCGACCCCTTCCGTGTTGAGGCTCGCAAGCGGCATGGGTTTTCCCCAGGGGGCATCGCGAGTCGGACGCGTCCGCACAGTGAGATCTTGGTTCGATTTACCGGCCGCTGTTTTCGCCCATTCGTTCATCGTGAACAACATGAGCCCATCGCCGCTAAGCGACGGATTGCCCTGACCGCCGTCGGTCACCTGGACGGGCTCGCCCCACGGCCCGTCCACGGTCGGCCGACGCAACTCATACAGGCCGTTCTGCGCGTCTCCCGGGTTTCCGTCTCGGCGGATGATCAAGCACAGTTGATCATCGCTGAGCGTCGGCATCTTGGTATGCTTCGTGGCGTTGACCACGGGCCCGAGCGATTCCGGCGCGCTCCACTCGAAGTCGTCGGACGTGAGAATTCCGATCGGCGTGGGGGCGCCGGTGGGACTGCCCGCCGGCGTCAGCCGCGGGTCAAGCCAGACGGCATGCGACAAACTAAAGCCGCCGCGAACCGACAAACGAAGTGTTTGCATCCCGCGCACGTCGACGTTGATGGTGTCGAGCACTTTTTGCGGCTCACTTAGCGGCGAGGATGTCCATAAGGTTTTTCCATCGCCCGAGACACTGAACGTGAGCGGTTTGCTCGGCGGAACCATCAAGCCCACTTGCGCCTCAAATCGATCGAAGCGCTTTGCCAGGTCGTAATCGACCGTTGCCGATTCGCCTTCCGCCGCGGGGTGGGTAAACAACGCGTGGGTTAATTTAGTTCCTTGCCACAATAGGGGCTTGGAATGGTGATCGTGGCCATGCTTACCGAGACGGTTGCTACCGATCCACGACTTCTCGGGCAAATCGTCGAGATAGACGACCGACGACGGTGCGGGCGGCGCGGCGAGCGGCATTTGGCCGGCCAGCACCGCGATTTCGGCGTCGGTCAGAGCCCGGTCGTACAGCCGCACGTCGTCCAAGCGGCCGGTGAAGGCAAATCGCTTGTCGTTGTTCTTAGATTCCTTACCGATTCCGAGAGAATCTTTACTTACCCCTATCGGCCCGCTCGCATCGCGGATCGACTTCTTCGCGCCGTTGATATAGATAATTTGCTGCTTGCCGTCATAGCGGGCCACGAGGTGAGCCCACTGGTCGCGCTCAATGGGCACGCTCGGTTTTGCCAGGGCATCTCCAACCCCCTGCAGTTGGAGCACCATCTTGATGGTTTTGTCGCTTTCTTCGTCCAACCGAAAATTAAAAGCTTGGCCCGAATTCTTATCGATTAGGCGCGAATAACCGTACTTCACATCCTTCGCCGGTTTGCACCAGAGTGCGATCGTGATGGCTGCGGTCGGATTCAGCGACGGAGCGTCGGGAACCCTCACCCCGCCGTTACCATCGAAAGCCAACGAGGTCCGACCGGCCAACGGCGACGGCGGTGCGTCGGACTGCCAGGCCTTGGCGGCATCGAGCCCTTCGAGCTTGCCGTCGTTCTTGTTGCCCGACGAGTCGGCTGCGACGTCTCCTTTCCCTTCTTCAAAGTTCCAATGTCCGACCAGCCCGCGCGCAAGATCGGCCAGCGTGACCGCTGCTGAGGAGCTAGGGGGGAGTGTTGAGGGACTCTTCAACACGCGGCGCGCGACGTAGATGTCGTGGTTTCCGTGCCCGCCGGGCAAAAGATCGCTCCCGAAGTAAATTGCTCGACCGTCGGCCGAGAGCCGAAAGCCACTGTTATGTGCGGAACCTTCCGCGTCGCCCAGCGGGATGCCCAGCGGCAGGCCCGGGCCGAACGGCTCGGTCGCTTGACTCCTCGTAAAGTAACGCACTTGGCGGGTGGTCGTCTTCTTTCCGGTACTTTCTTCCGAGTCTTTTTGGCTCGACGCGATGACAAACAGGCGGTCGTTGGAGATGAAGTAGGGCATATCCCAGTCGGGCGTGCTGACCGGCGCGGCCAGCCGCTCGTCGGTCGTAAACGGCTGATCGATCTTCGCACGGGTGAACATCCAGATATCACCGGTTTGGCTCTGCTTACGCCGCGAATTGGCCAACAGCGTGAGCCCGTCGGGCGAGAGCGCCGGGTGCAGAAAGCCTCCTTCGTCGTTTAACGGCGCGGTGCCGCGCACGGGAGCTTCGAATTGGGCGTTTTTATCGAGGCGGGTCGTTAACCAGAATTCCGCATCCTTCTTGTCATTGCGCTCGATCACCGCGCTCAACTCGTCGGTCGAAACCGCAGCCTCCTGCACCGCACCAAAGCGCTTCACCTCCTGCGCTTTGCCAAACGGTTGATCTACCGCGGAACGGCTGGCCCATAGGCCTTTGTCGTTCCGCGTGAAGTACAGCTTCAACTCGTCAGCGCTGATTCCAGAAGTGTTTTCGCGTGCCTCGGTGTTTACCTCTGGCCCTAAATTCGCGGGCTCGCTCCAGGTGTATTCGCGGCCATCGGCCGGATCGAACGGCCAGCGGATGTACGGCTCGGTTGTGGACTTCGCGGCAGGCGGGGCTGCGGTCGTGCTGCTCGCCGGAGCCATGGTCTTGTCGGAGTCGGCGCCGTCGATCTTGAAGGGTGAGTTCGCGTTGTCGAGCATCATCTGCTCTTCGCGGGTGAGCTGCGGCTTCTCACCTTCCACTTCGACCGTGCTCCCTGTCGGCGCTTCAAGGCGTGCGACCACTTCTCCCTTCGGATTGCGGATCACGACGATCACGCCGAGCAACAAGGCAAAGAACGCCGCCCCGCCGGCGCCGAGCAGCATCATTTTATTTTTCCACGGCGGCCCCTTCGCTCCCGACGAGCCAGTGCCGGTTGCCGATGCTTTGGCGGTTGCTGCTGCCTTGGCCGGCTTCGTTTTCTTCGCCGGCGTGATGACGATCTCCGGCATGTCGATTGACCGCAGATTCTGATTGCCCATCATGATCGACAGATCCGAGGGCCCCGCGTCGACCGGCGGTGTTTTCCATGCCAAGGGCGCGGAACTGGCCAACGTCGACAGACTAGCCTGGCATGCCTCCAAGTCTTTCACCACTTCGGCCATCGACTGGTAGCGATCGGCGATTTTCTTTGCGACCAGTTTCGTGTAGATGGCTTCCAATGCGTCGGGTACGTTGGGCTGCACTGCTTGCAGCGACGGGATTGGCTCTTCGCGGTGGGCCAACAGCTTTTCCATGACCGTGTCGCCGCCGTAGGCGCATTTGCCCGCCAGCAAGTAATACAGCGAAATACCTATGCTGTAGATGTCGGCGCGATGGTCGGCGTGCTTGGTGTTCAGTGCCTGCTCGGGGGCCATGTAATCGACCGTGCCCATCACCGCGCCGGTGCCGGTCAGTTCAGACGATTCGCCGCCGGGCTGATCGATCCGCGCCAGCCCCATGTCCAAAATCTTGACGGTCCCTTCGGCGTCGACCAATAAGTTGGCAGGCTTGATGTCGCGGTGGACCACTCCCTTGCCGTGGGCGAAGACTAAACCGCGCGCCGCCTGCAGGATGTAGTCGATTGCCTTGGCAACGCTCAGCGGCCCGTCGCTTTTGACGGTGGCCGACAGGTCGCGGCCGTCGACGTACTCCATCACCAAGAAGTGCACGCCGGCGGATTCGTCGGCGTCGTCGGCGGCGACGATGTTCGGATGCCTGAGCTTGGCGGCGGCTTCGACCTCGCGTTGAAAGCGCGCCAGCGCTGCGGCGTCTTTCACCATCGCCGAGGGCAGCATCTTGATCGCCACCAGGCGCTTCATGCGGCGATGCTCGGCCTTGTAGACCTGCCCCATGCCGCCGGCGCCGATCTTGTCGATGATCGTGTAGTTGCCCAGGATCAGCGCCTTGGCTTTGCCGGCGACGACCTGCTGCGCCTGGAACTTCGTCAGATGGTTTTGCCGGATCAGCTCGCGCGCCAGTTCATCGGCGCTCTTCGGCTGCGCCTTGGGCGGAATGAACGCGCTGAGCTTGCCGGGATCGATGATCCCGGAG
>DASZPI010000385.1:0-4486 GCA_035550355.1 Pirellulales bacterium | reverse complement strand
AGGTGCTTCTGCACGTCCTTGGCCATCGGGCCGACCGCCTCGACCGCTTTGCGAAGCTCGTGGGGCGAAACGTTAAACTTCTTGGCCCAGTCTTGCAGTTCGTACTCCTCGCCGACGTTGATCCGGTCGCGATCGGGTTTGCCCGCTTTCGTTTTGTCATCCGCCATGGTTTGGTCCTCTACAAGCACAAACATGCTTCACGGGTTGATGGAAACAATCTGCGAGTTTCGTGCCAGATAGTGCAGGCCGTGGTGCTCGATGGGTCGCTACAATTGGCTTCGCTAGCATTCTTAGCCGAAGGAGCTTGTTGGTGACACGTCTTTTGACTTCCTCTGTTCTGATCGGCAGCCTTGTACTTGCAACGGCGGTCCACTCACTACGCGGCGAGCAGCAGCCCGGCACCCAATCGCCTGCGCAATTGAATGCGACCGCCGAAGTCCGCATGCAGTACCTGATCTACCTGCCTAAGGATTACGAGCAACAGGCGGCGTGGCCGTTGTTGCTGTTCTTGCACGGCGCCGGCGAGCGCGGCAGCGATCTGAAGTTGGTCGAGAAGCACGGCCCGCCCAAGTTGATTGCCGCGGGCAAAGACTTCCCGTTCATCGTCGTTGCCCCGCAATGCCCGGAAGGGGCCTGGTGGGAGCCGTTGGAATTGCGGACGCTGCTCGACAATGTCGCCCACACGCACAAGGTTGATCCCGATCGGATCTACGTCACGGGCATCAGCATGGGCGGGTTCGGCACCTGGGCCCTGGCGGGGTACGCGCCCGATCGGCTCGCGGCGATCGCACCGATCTGCGGCGGCGGCGAAGCGTATTGGGCTCGGCGATTCGCCCACTTGCCGGTCTGGGCGTTTCACGGCGCCAAGGACAAGGCGGTTCCGCTCGAACGCAGCGAATCGATGATCAACGCGCTGAAAAAAGCCGGTGGCGAGCCAAAGCTCACCGTCTACCCCGAGGCTGCGCACGATTCATGGACCGAGACCTACAATAATCCCGAGCTGTACGACTGGCTGCTGGCGCAGAAGCGGACGACGCGCGATTAGCCAAGTTGCGTGACCTACTTCTGCTTCTTGACCCAGGCGATGTGCTTCAGCAGCGCCGGATGCTCGAGCAAGGCTGCTTTGGTCGGAAACCGCTCGGCCAGCTCTTTCTCGCTGATCAGATCGTGGATACCGTGATGGCACAGCCGGCAGAGGTGCAGGCCACGCGTGCGAAGCTCCTGCTTTGTGTGCCGCTTTTGGAACCGCTTTTTGCCATGCACCGCGCGCGGAATCAGATGATGGAACGTGAGCGGTTGCTCTCGGCCGCATAGCTCGCAACGCGTTTCGGGGCGCGGATTGGTCGTCAAGCCTTAACCTTCAACGAGAGCGCAGTTCAATGCACGATCACCTCAACGCGCACGCCTCGATCTCGCGACGCGGATTCTTGGCCGGTTCGGTCGCGGCGCTGTGCGCCGCATCGCAGGCTCGTGGGACGCCGAACCCAGCCGAACCGATCATCGACATCCACCAGCATACGAATTATCGCGGGCGAACGGATGAAGAGCTGCTCGCCCACCAACGGACGATGGGCATCACGCAGACGATCCTGCTGCCGGCCGGCTCGGCCGTGCTGCGCCCCTCGACCCATTCGGGCAAGTCGCTGGGGCTGGCTGCCGGCGCTGGCGGCAACGAAACCGTGCTGGCGATGTCACGCGCTCATCCAGGCGAGTTTCTGTTCGGCGCCAACGAGGTCACCGATCTGCCCGAGGCACCTGACGTAATCGAAAAATATCTCAAGCTCGGCGCCGTGATCATCGGCGAGCAAAAGTTCGGCGTTCCCTGCACCTCGGCCGAGAGCAAGCTGCTGTACGCTTTGGCCGCCGAATATCGCGTCCCCATTCTGCTGCACTTCCAGGAAGGAACGTACAACCTGGGCTACGACGAGTTTGGCTCGATGCTCAAGGCATTTCCCAAGACGATGTTCATCGGCCACGCTCAAACGGTGTGGGCAAATGTGGATAAAAACTACACCCTGGAACAAGGGCTGTATCCCAAGGGACCGGTGACCGCCGGCGGGCTCACCGAGCGCTACCTCGACGAGTATCCGAACTACTTCGTCGATATGTCGGCAGGCTCGGGACTGAACGCCTTGCGGCGCGATCCGGAGTTCACGCGCGGCTTTCTCGAACGTCAACAGGACAAGATCCTGTATGGCAGCGATTGCAACGATCGCTTCGGCCAAGGCCAGCAATGCCAAGGCGCGCAGACGATCGCCACCATTCGCGAGCTTTCGGCCAGCAAGCCGATCGAACGCAAGATTCTGTACGAGAATTCGAAACGACTATTCCGGCTGTAGGCCAGTCTCGCCGAGACCCTCTCGGACGTTACGGCTTCTTGGTTTCTGGTTGCGTGGGGATCGGCGTCGTTGAGAGGTCGTTTTTTTCGTCGCGCAAATAGCGATCGAGAAACGCCTGCACGCGCGCGGTCAATTCCTGCCCGCCGCCCATCGAGTGCCCGCCGTCAGTCACCGGAATCAACCACACCGGCGCACCAACCTTCTCGAGCGCGGCGTACAACGTCTTCGATTGTTCAAAGTTCACGCGCAGATCGTTCGTGCCGTGCGCGATCAGCAACGGCGCGGCGTCCTTGGTGACGTAGTTGATCGGCGACGCCGAACGGGCTACATCCAAATGCTCCTTGATCGGACTGCCGACGAGCCCGGCCACGGCTGGATCGTCGACCTCGGCAGCCTTGCCTTGCATTAATGGCAACGTCAGGTCGGTCGGTCCGCAGAAATCGACGGCACACGTCACGCGGCTGCTTTGGCCGGTGAACTCGCCCAGGTCGCCTTCGAGCTCTTTGCGATCGGCGGTGAGCGCGAGCATGGCAACCAGGTGGCCGCCGGCCGAGCTGCCTTGCACGCCGATGCGGTCAGGATCGAGGTTGAATCGCTTCGCATTGCCGCGCAGCCAGCGAATGGCCGCCTTGCAGTCGTGCATCTGCGCGGGCCACTTCGCCTCGTTGCTCAAGCGGTAGCTGATGGCCACGGCAATGTAATTGCCCTGCTTGGCGAAGGCCGCAATGCCGGCCGATGCTTTGCGGTCGCCGTTGATCCAGCCGCCGCCGTGGATCGAAACAACGACGGGCAACGGCTTGTCACCGCGCTGCTTGGGAACGTACAGATCGAGCATCTGCTTCGGATTGTCGGTCGCGGCGTATGCCTGATCGAACACCGCCTCGACATGGTCGCCCAGCTTTTCGCGCAGCTCATCGTTGGTCGGCAACTTGCGCGGCTGTGCCGACGCCGTTGTGGCGACGACGAGCGTGATCGAAAGCGCGAAGCACAAACGGCGATGCAGAGTCATCGTAGCACTCCAAGATGGCGAGAGATCGAGGCGGGTTCGCCTAGCTTACGTGCCGAAACCGCGGTTGCAAACCACCGAACTCAGCGACATCGCCGAACGCGGTTCAGAACTCGAGAAATTGCCGCGTGCAAGTCGCGTGGCTGGCGCGGGCTTGCAGCACCACCGTCAGCGCCCGATACGCATCTTCGAGCCCCGAGGTGTTGCGTACCAGACTGGTGACCGAGCGGTAGAACTGGCTGAGCAACTGCTCGCCCACCGGGCGCTCACTTTCGAGCGACTCCTGGTGCCGGCCCGCGCGGTCGAACCACACCAGCGTGCTCGGCAAATCGATGAAGGCGATGCCATGTTCGCAGGCCACCTGCAACGCGGCGGGCGGGCGATAGGCCATCGCTTCTTGCCAGGCGTTGGGCATGTAACGGCCGCAACTAATTTGCGCGACCGCTCCGGTGCCGGGGCCTTCGGCAGGATCGGAGAAGTCGAGGCTCATCATCTGATAGTCGTCTTCCAGCGGGTCGGTGGCCGAGCGATGCCGCAGTCCGAGGACGCTCGTCGGCTCGCGGTTGACCACATAGCGGCACCAATCGACGAGCTCGACCAGGTCGTGCATCGGCGACGTGCCTCCGAGCCGCACCGCGGCGGGCGAGCATTCAGCCGCCACGCGCAAATGACAAAACAGCAATCGCGGAGCGCCCAGGCGCGTCACGATCAGTTCTTTCAGCCGCAGCGTCGCGGGAGTTTGCCGCCGCGGGAACTCGGTCATAAACGCTACGCCCGAGCCTTCGACGCGCTGCTTGAGTTGGCGGGCCTGTTCCAGTTCCAGCTCGACGCTGCTGGCGCAGTACACTGCTTTGCCCGCGTCGCAGGCGGCCAGGATCGGCAACGGTCCGTACCATTGCGGAGCGAGCATCAGCACCGCGTCGATGTCGCCCCGACGCGCTAGCGCCCGGAACCCGTCGACCGGCTCGGCATTCCACTCGCGCGCAGCCTGTTCGGCCCGCAGCGAAATCTGGTCGCACACGGCGCGGACCTCGAAACGGTCGCCGAGCATCCGCAGCGCCGGTCGATGGCGTGTTTCCCAAGCGGGCCCAAGACCGACAAGACCGACGCGAAGCTTCATGAGGTGAAACGATGTTTCCTG
>DASZPI010000384.1:0-5721 GCA_035550355.1 Pirellulales bacterium | reverse complement strand
GGATCACCCCGTGTTGAAAGACCGCGTCGTCGAACGCCACGAAGCCCTTAAAGGCTTCCGGGGCCAGCTCGCCAAGCTGCTTGAGCTTTGTCAGGTTCTTCATGTCGTACATCGAGCGAACTCCTTCGAGAAAATATCGCGGGTGCTGCAAAAACGATGAACGCCGGCCCACGCTCAAGCCCACAACTTGGTCGACTCAGGCTTCCGTCGCAAGCGTTTCGCTGCGACCGTCGGCACACCTCCAAAGCATTGCAACGGCCACCGCCATTGGAATCACCGACTGCGCTAGCTGCACGGCGTCGATTTTCCAGCCGCGCCAGCCGAAACCCATCATCCATCTGCCGCCCGTGCCGTCGTTGCTCATCTCGGAATAAAACAGGATCGCCGTTGCGGCGACAATGCCGCACGATGCAATGCTCCATCGCGAAAGTCCCGAGTGCCGGCCCAGCCGCACGAAGCACCAGGTCGACCAGGCGAACGGCACGAAGCGCACGATGCAGTTCATGACTTGCATCAGCGTCATTTCAAAAGGCGAAGGGGGCAAACCGGTCCCGTCGTTCTTCGATAACACACCTCCTGTGACGCAATCGACAAGCCAAACGACCGCTACGAGCAACAACACGGTGCCGATCAGCGCGGCAACCATGCTCATCAACGGGCCGGCAACGAAAGTCACGACCGGATGGCGTCCGGCGAAGGTGCTGCGCCGGAAATGAAGTTTCGCAGTCTGGGCCAGTTGCTCCGCAGTTCCAAGCCGAGCGTCGTTGTGGGGTTGAACGTCCATGTTCGGGCTCTCCAAGAAAAGGTCGTCGGCATGGTCGGAAAGTTCTTCGACCAGCCGCTCGATATAACGCCTCGGCAAATGTTGCCGATGCAACGCCTCGATGAGTTGGCTACGCCAAGCTTGGCTTGCCATGTTCGCTTCCCTGCAAGATCGACTCGACCGCCGCCACGATTTCCGTCCACGTGGTGCGCGTTTCGGCAAGCCGCCTTTTGCCCGATTTGGTGAGGCGATACACGATCCGGCTTCGGCCGCCGACCAGTTCTCGCCGGCTACTCAAAAGTTTCTCGGTTTCGAGCCGATGCAGCACCGGATAGATGCAACCTTCACCGAACTCGAGCTTCGCCGCCGACGCCTGCCGAATCGCGTGCACCAGGTCGTAACCGTGCATCGGCCGGCGATCGAGCAACTGCAGGATCAGCAGTTCGGGCACACCGTTGAGAAAGTCGGGATTGCTGCGTTTGCCCGCCATGACCGACGTTATACATTGAACCACAAGGTATCAACAAGGTCGAACGCCGAACAACGCTGCCACAGGATCGATCAAGCCGCGACGTACTAAGCCGGTCGCCGGCATTCGACGCCGAGGCAGCCGGTCCATCGACCTTCGTCTTCGATGTCGCGAAAATGTGGGTCGCTCGAGTCGCCGAACGCTGCACGGTGAATCGCTTGGAAGCCGGCGCGCTCGAGTTCGGGCACGAGCGAACGATAATCCCACATCCACAAGTGCCGGCTGTTGCCGAGCCATTCGCGTGCCATGCCGCCAAGGCCGCGCGCCCGATGCTGGCAGCCGAGATGCGCATCCTCCATGAACTGAATGGCTGGCTGCGCCGCCGTCGAGGCCAGGTATTGCCGGGCCAGGTGCTCGAGGTCAGGCAAGACAAAGCGGAAGACGCCGCCTGGCTTGAGATACCGATAGGTGTGCCGAAGCGCGATTCGCAGATCCTCGAGCGACAAATGTTCGAGCACGTGCGAACAGTAGATCGCGTTGCACGAGCCGGGCTCGATCGGCAGGCCGCGCACGATGTCGCCGTACCGCACGTTCTTCGGAAACTTCGGTCCACGGCGCGTCAAAAGTGAGCCGGCAATTGGAATCCGCTGCAAGCGCAAGGTTGGGCTCGCGTCGAAGTTCGTCCATGACTCGGGAGCGCTCAGGCCGCAGCCGTACTGCACGTACCCTTGGTGCTGCATTGCGGTAAATCTATGAGGTTCGACGAGTGATGCGCACCGGCCGGCCGCCCCCGAACCAAATTCATCCGGGGCGGCGCGGGCCAGCGCAACGGCAGATGTCGAATATACTCGAACCGAGCCGCGTCCGCGTGCAATCATCGGCCGTGAGGCACCCGAGCGGGAATCGCCGACCGGCGCGAATCCACGCGGCTCGCATCGCGGTGACGGCTCAAGCACGGCTCGCGGAAGCAGCCGCCGCCGGATCGTCGATCGCTTCCGACTCGATCTCGCCTAGTTCCGCGAGTTGCTGCTCGTTCCGCATCTGCTCGACCGCCTCGCGCACTTCATCCATTGCGACGAAGTAGCTGCCGCTGTTGAACCATCGCGAGGCGATCATCCGGGTCCAACGGATATTCACTTCCAACGACATTTCCTTGCCGTTGACCGTGAAGGTCATCACGGCCGGTCCCAGCGGAAGCTCGGTTTCGTGATCGAAGCCGATGCCCCACATGTTGATGTCCTTGAGCCAGCCGCGGGTCGGCGCCCAATTTCGCGAAGTGTCGCAGGTCGTCAGCGTCACGAACCGACGCTGTGTCGGGCGGCGAATTTCAGTGCGCCGGTCCGCGCTATCCGCCACCGGCGCGCTCAGCTCGTCGACCAGGCGCTCGACGGCCAGCTTGGCCCCCTGCCCTCGAATCACTTCGGAAATCGCTCGTTCCAGCCGCTCGTGATGCAAATCGATCGCGCCATCGGTTCGGCCGGCACGCCTGGCGCGGTAACAACACACGACCAGCAGCGCGAGCATTGCGACCACGATGGCCGGCTCGACTGCCGCCAGCGCCGTCATCTCGGAGGTGCCGGAACCAAGCGCTATCGCAAAACCAATCGCAATCGACCCAGCAACCACTGCCCCTAACAACCAACGCTTGCTTGTCACTGCCCCGCGCTCCTTGAAAAATCTCGCCTGGCCCGATGATCGAACGGAATCGCTGTACCGAAACGTAGCTCGACTCGGCACACGGGACGAACACACGTCGGACCGATTTGATGCGATGACGCGATCCGCAATGTGCGATGTACGGGTTGAGCAATCGAGTACCGGCACGCCGGGGGGAAATGCCGCAGGCACTGGTAAAAACCACTACGCAAATCGATGAATCGCCCGAGAAAATGGGGCGAAACAGGTAGTGGGTGTTCTCCCCCCGCGGAGCTCGGCGACTCAATGGGGAATTGATGCGACCAGCGACGAGGGCCATCGGGCGGTGCGTCGAACCTTCGCGCACCGCCGCGTGCGAACGTTGTGGCAGCGTCGCGTTCGAGCGGTTGGTTGATCTCGCCATCGGACGGGCCGGCTTGGCGCTGGGCAACGGCGCTGGGTTGCGGCCCGCGGCGCGTGGTCGACGCACCGAGGCGCGTCGAGTCGCTTCGCCGCCCCGGGCGCGCAGCGCGGACGATCTTCAATTTTTCTGGTGAACCTTGCGGATTTTTTCGACGTAGAATTGTCTCGTGCCGGGAGAAAAGCGACGTTTTTATCGCAGTCGCTCGGCAGCGTTGGCCGATGTTTAATCACGCCAACGGCAGGATGTTCGCGATGACGGGCTCGAGGGACCGCCATCGCGAACCAAACCTCTTGTCTAGTATTCCGTCGGAGGTGCCAACCCAATTTGCGCGGGCCTGGACCAACAAAAGCTGTGCTTAGCACCGCGAGGTCTCGCCCTTCTCGCAGCGACTCCACCGTCGCAATCGACGAGAGGTTTGATTCATCGGCCGCGGCGTTCGCAAGGACGCCGCGGCCTTTTTTGTTGTGCGGCCCAGCCGCCTCAATAGGCAACCGCCATCACCGCCAGAAAGGCGATCCATGCCGCCACGGCGGCGGCAGCGACCAGAAACAGCACACGATGTGCGGCGTTCGTCATGTTGGTTGAGCGGCCGGAGTTGGCAGCGGCGTTTCGCGGCGTTGGCTGGCCGGGCATCCCGTCGGCGCGTGCCGACCTCAGCCCGCCGGGGGCTTCGGACGCTCGACCGGCGGCTTGATCTGAAAGCTGCCGCACAGCCCCGACTCGAAGTCGAACACGTTGTCGAAATCTTCGCGCCGGTCGTGCTTGGTCTTTCGCATCTCGCCGACTTTGATCAGGTTGAACACAATCTCGCCGAAGTCGCCGGTGCAGTGGATGCCCCAGCTTTCAAACACTCGCCGCGCCATGAAGCCGTACTGGTCGAGCGCGTATTGGCGAATCGCTTCGCACAGTTCTTGGCCCGTGAGGTGCCGCTCGTCCTCTTGGGCCGGGGCCGGGGGCTCGGCCTCGGCCGAGCGCTGTTCGGCGGCCCGTTTTTCGCTGCCGGGCTTATCGCCCGTAGCCTTTTCGAGGCGGGGCTTTTCGACCGCGGGCTTTTCCAAGCTGCCTCGGCCGGCCGGAGACTTGACCTTGCCCATGCCCAGCACTTCGTGCCCGTAACGCAGCGCCTCGAACACAAACGCGTAGGCTTCGAGCTTGTAGCGTGAATCCTGCCGCAGCAGCTCGGCAATCGACATACGTGGTTCGGTCATAGCCATCGGCAAAAAAAATCAAAGTCGTTTCAGCCCGGCTTCGGCGGGCCGGTCCAACAGCGGCGAGTTCAGCCGTCGCGCGCGAGCACCGTCAGCACCTCGGCCGCAGGAATCAGCACGCGGCGATGGTCTTCCATTTCTACCAACAACTGGCCCGCCAGAATCTCATGCCCGAGCACGCGGCCGCGGCCGTTGCCGGTGAGAATGTTCGCGCCGATCGGCGGCAGATCTTTTTGCAATTCCTCGTACGTATCGTATTCGTACCGCAGGCAGCATTTCAATCGGCCGCAGCGCCCCGAGATTTTCGTCGGGTCCAGCGTCGCCTTTTGCAGCTTGGCCATCTTCATTGAAACCGGCGGCATTTCCGACAGGTGGGTGTTGCAGCACACCGGCTTGCCACAGTCGCCGTAGTCGGCCAGCAGCTTGGCCTCGTCGCGCACGCCGATCTGCCGCATCTCGATGCGAGTCTGCAATTCACCCGACAGCACTTTGACCAGCTCGCGAAAATCGACGCGGTTCTCCGACAGGTAATAAACCACCATCCGCTCGCCGCCGAAGATCTGTTCGACGTCGACGATCTCCATGTCGAGGCCCAGCTCGGTCGCCCGTTGCTGACAGGTGCGATAATACGCAGCCTGGTTCGAGCTTTGCCGCTCGAGCGCGCGCTCGTCGTCGGCATTCATCGTGCGGATGACGCTGCCGCGGCGGGGGTCGGCCAACTGCGCGATCGCCTGTTCGGTCGCCTCGCAAAGAATCTCGCCTAGCTCGACGCCGCGATCGGTTCGTGCCACCACGCGCGTGCCGCGGCGCATCGCGTCGCCCCCGGTGAACACTCCCAGGGTCCGCATCGATCCACAACGCACCACGTACTTCGGCATCGAACGCCGCTCGCCACTGGAACCGAGAATCCTGCCCCCGGCACGACGGACGGCCAGTATAACGACAGGCGACCTCAACGCCTACGGCGGACCTTGGAACCGGGCGCTAACGTCCGCCGCCAAACAATGTTGCCGTGCGCTCGGCCTCGGCAACCAAAGCCGGATGGGTGGCCCGCACCCGTGACAGCACTTCGCGGGCGCGCGCGCTGGGGCACAGCAGCAGATAGCCGATCGCCGCGCGGGCCACGGCTCGGTCGCCCTCGTCCGGGCGATCGAGCAACGCGGCAACCTGGTCGACCATCCCCCAGGCCTGCCAGCGGGCCAGGTCGGCGATCACGGCCGGG
>DASZPI010000383.1:0-2458 GCA_035550355.1 Pirellulales bacterium | reverse complement strand
CAAGGTCAACAACGAGCCGGCCGCCGTGCTCGAGCGTTACGGCGCGGCCGGCGGCGGCGGTGGCGGCGGAAACCGAAATACCGCCTTCGCCAAGGGCTGCTTGATGGCGCGGCGGCTGGTGGAAGAAGGAGTGCCGTTTGTCGAAGTCGACTTCGGCGGTTGGGACGATCACCAAGACGCGTTCGGCAAGTTGAAGGACCGGCTGCCGATCCTCGATCGCGCGATGAGCGCCTTGGTCGAAGACCTCGAGCAGCGGGGCATGCTCAAGGATACCGCGATTATTTGGATGGGAGATTTCGGACGCACGCCGCGGATCAATGGCCGCGGCGGTCGCGACCATTGGGCGCGCAGCTGGAGCTGCGTCGTCGGCGGGGCGGGAATCAAAGGCGGGCAAGCGGTGGGGCGCACCAACAGCGACGGAACGGCAGTCGAAAGCGACCCGTACACGTCGCAAGACCTGATGGCTTCGGTGCTGAAGTCGTTGGGTGTTTCGCTCGAGACCGTATTCACCAGCAAGAACAACCGCCCCATGAAAATCGCCAACAGCGGACGCGTTATCAAAGAGCTGTTCGCGTAGCTGGATCGTCAGCTCTCGTGAACCCCTTGGTCCGCCTCTTCCGTCCGTCGTATCGGGCCGTCGCTCGACGGTTCCCTCGCGACAACGTTACCTAAGGAATTCTTCAGCCAGTATGGCAAAACAGAACGGGCGAAATCGCCAACAATCAGATCAGTCGACCAGCGACGGCTCGGAGATCCCGCGCAGCAATCGGGTCAGAACGATCCTTTGGAATTGCGCCCTCAGCGCGGCGGTTGCGCTGGCGGTCTCCTCGCTGGTTGTTTACTTCCCCGGTGGTTCGCCCCGGACGAAGCTGGCAAGCACGCAACGGGCGATGACGCCCGCGCCCGTGATGCCGCATCTGCAGCGGCCCGAACCGCCGGCACTCGATGCGCAGCCGCGAATCCCCGCCGAGTTCGAGCACCAGGATGCCTTGCTTTTGGGATGCAACGAGCTAGTGCAGTTCCATCCCGTGACGTTATGTCAGATCGTCGGCGAGATCTACGAGCGCATTCGTGTCATCGGACTGGTCGCCAACGACGAGCAGCGCCAGCAGGCGATCGCTGTGCTTCAGGCGTACGGCCTGCCGCGCGACGCGATGCACTTTATCATCGTTCCGGTCGAGGGCATGTGGGTGCAGGACTATGGACCGATCTTCGTGCGCACGCCCGACCATCGCGCGCATATCGTGAATTTCGACTATCTACCGCGCGAAGTGGACAACCGTGTCAACTTGGCCCTCGGAACCCGCTTTCGCATGCAGGTCGACTCGGTGCCCCTGGCCATGGAAGGGGGCAACCTCATTACCAATGGCCGCGGCCTTTGTCTGACGACGGTCGGAATGATTCAGTTGAACCTGTCGCGCGGGATGACTCTCGAGCAAATCAAGAAGCTGCTGCACGATCATTTCGCCTTCGAAACTGTTTCCATGTTGAAAATGATGGCCGGTGAGCCGACGGGTCATGTCGATTTATTTGCCACATTTGTTGCACCCGATGTGGTGGTTGTCGGCGATTATCCGACGGAAATCGATGCCGAGAATGCGAAGATTCTCGACGACAACGCCGCGTTGCTGTCGAAACTGCAAACTCCCGTCGGGCCGATGAAGGTGGCCCGGATCGTGATGCCGTCGCATGCCGGCAGCGTGTGGCGATCGTATACAAACGTGATCTTCGCCAACGGAAAGCTGCTGGTGCCGCAGTATCCGAACATCGATCCGGCCAGCGACGCCAAGGCGTTGGAGGTGTATCGCAGCTTACTGCCCGATTGGGAGGTGGTCGGGATCGATGCCTCGTCCCTGATCGTCAAGCAGGGCGCCTTGCACTGCATTTCGCTTAATGTCCCGTGGCTACCCGACGATGCCGATCTGGTGTTATGATTGAATTTGGCTGATGCGTTCGCTACGTTTTAGCGGACGGTCGGCTTACGGTCCGCGTCGTTATTGGTCGATTTCCACGAACGGTTGCTCCATCACGGAGCTGCGGCCTGCGAGGGACTACGCGTGCAAGGGACGGTGATGATCAAACGTATCTGCGGCCACTCGAGCCCGTATACGTTCAAGCCCAACGAACGGTACGGAAAGCAGCGGCTCGAGAAATTCCTCTCCAAAAAGTGCCCAGCCTGCACGGTTGCTGCCATCAAAGACCTTGAACAGCAGCAGAAAGTCGCCAGCGAGCAGCTCAAGGCCGCGAAGCGGCACAAAAAGCGCGCGGCCGATAACGACGGCGCCTCGCAACCCGCAAGTTGTTGATACCGCGAGCGCGACCATGACGCGAACCGCCACGATGCTTGCCCTGGTCGCGTCGATGGCGGCGACGCTCGGAGCCGCCGATTCGAATTCCTGGGTCGGCGCCCAGGTCATGCTCAAGGTCACCGCCCAGCCGCAGGTCGAGAATCGGCGCA
>DASZPI010000382.1:0-1895 GCA_035550355.1 Pirellulales bacterium | reverse complement strand
GCTGCCCATCCCCTCGGCCTGAGCCTGAAAGTTCGTGCTGATGCGATGCCGCAGCACGGGAATGGCGACCTTTTTGATGTCGTCGATCGCCACCGAGAAGCGGCCATCCATGGCGGCCAACGCCTTTCCGCCGTGAATCAGGAATTGCCCAGCACGCGGACCGGCGCCCCAATCGACCCATTCGCGGACGTATTCGGGCGCTTGGTCGTCTTTCGGCCGGGTCGAGCGGACCAGCCGAGCGACATACTTGATGATATATTCGCTGACCGCCACCGAACTAACGAGCTTTTGCAAGTTTAAGATTGCGCGCCCCGAAAGTACCTTGCGCACCTCGGGGCGCTCGCCGCGCGTGGTGCTCGAAAGAATCTGCTCCTCTTCGTTCGCCGTGGGATAGCCGACCTTGATGTTGAACATGAATCGGTCGAGCTGGGCTTCGGGCAGCGGGTAGGTCCCTTCCTGCTCAATCGGGTTTTGCGTGGCAATGGTGAAAAACGGTTCGGGCAACACGTACGTCTGTTGACCGACCGAGACTTCGCGCTCTTGCATCGCTTGCAGCAGCGCCGCCTGCGTTTTTGGCGGGGTGCGGTTGATCTCGTCGGCCAGCAGGATGTTGGTAAAGATCGGCCCTTCGACAAAGCGGAAGCTGCGGCGGCCTTGCTCGTCTTCGTCCAGAACGTTCGTGCCGGTAATGTCCGAGGGCATCAGGTCGGGGGTGAATTGAATGCGCTTGAATTGCACATCGAGAATTCGTGCCAAGGTGGCGACCATCAGCGTCTTGGCCAGTCCCGGCACCCCTTCCAACAGGCAATGTCCGCGGGTGAAGATCGCCGCAAATAGCTGTTCGATGACGTCGTTCTGGCCGACGATCACCTTTTGCAGCTCTTCCTGCATCAAGCGACGATGCTGGCTGAACTCCTGCAATACGTCGCCCAGACTGCGAGGCTTGGTAGACAACGCGACTCCTTGCAATTGCGGTAGACTACTCGAGCTTGGGACGTTGAAGGATCGAACGCTCGTGGTTTCGCGCATAGCGCGCGAACCTACCAAACGCGCCGCGCCTGGCTCGATTCTATCGCCGTGGAGTAAACCCAGCAACGAGCAGCGAGTGCCGAGTTGCCGCTCTAAATCGCAGCGGGTAAATTACTTGAGTATGCTTCGCTTACTGCGATGCGCGCTGGTTTGCGGGACGGCCTGCGCGATGCTGATCCGTCCGGCACGGGCCGACATCGATGCCGAGCAGGTGCGAAAGTCCATCGATCTCGGGATCGGCTTTCTGCTGCGGCAGCAGGCGGCCGACGGCACCTGGACCGACCATCCTGGCTTCCCGACCGGCGTGACCGCCTTGTGCACGCTCGCGCTGCTGACGGCCGGGGTGCCGGCCAGCGATCCCAACATTCAAAAAGCGCTGATCGTGCTGCGCAAGCCGCAATCAAAGCGCATGACCTACACCATTTCACTGCAAACGATGGTGCTGTGCGCTGCCGAGCCGAACAAAGACAAGCTGCTCATCCGTCAGAACGTGCGCTGGCTGGAAGAGCAGCAAATTCGCACCGACGAAAAAAAGGGCGCCTGGGGCTATGGCGACCATCAAGGAAGCGGCGACAACTCGAACACCCAATTCGCCCTGCTGGCGCTGCACGAGGCCGAGCGTGTCGGCGTGCCGGTCAGCGAGCAAACCTGGCGGCTGGCCCTAGGCTACTGGCAGCGAACGCAGAACATTGACGGCTCCTGGGGCTACATGCCTGGTCTATCGGGCACCGGCAGCATGACCTGCGCCGGAATCGCGGCGCTCGTCATTGCCGGCGAGAAGCTCAACTCCGGCGACGCGACCTACGACGAAAACGGTGTGCACTGCTGCGGCGACCAGCAGGCCAACACCGCGCTCGAACGCGCCC
>DASZPI010000381.1:0-1566 GCA_035550355.1 Pirellulales bacterium | reverse complement strand
CCGTTGATTGCGCCTGCCGCCACCCCGGCGCCCAGTCCGGCGGCGACTGCGAGCGTTGGGCCGTAGCCTTCACGCAGGCACCAGGCCAACACGGTGGCTGACAGAGCGAGGGCCGTGCCGGCCGACAGGTCGATTCCGCCGGCGATGATTACCGCCACCATACCAAGGGCGGCGACGGCCACGGTCGAGGTTTGGACCGAAATCGTCCGCAGGTTCCGGGCACTGACGAAGCGTGTCTCGCCGCTTGTGCCGTAATCGGCGATCGCAAAGAACATGAACACGGCCGCCAGTGCCAACAACGGGCCAAGTGCCGAGGTTGCCGCACGCAGCGACCAGCGTGCAACGCCCGATGTTTCCTGGGCCGGCGCGGATTGATCGTGCATTGCTTTATCCCTCGCCACCGACCGCCGCGGCCATAATCGTTTCGGCGGTCCATTGATCGACCGGGCGCACGTCGCGCAATCGGCCGCGCTGCATTACGGCAATCCGATCGCAGGTCGCCATTAACTCGGGTAAATACGAGCTGACGAACATTACTGCCTTGCCCTTGGCCGCCAACTGGCCGAGCATCCGGTAGATTGCGGCTTTCGTGCCGACATCGATGCCGCGCGTCGGTTCGTCGAGCAACAGCACGTCGGCATTCTGATGCAGCAGCCGGGCGATGGCCACCTTTTGCTGATTGCCTCCCGAAAGCTCGCTGACAGCCTGCTGGGGCGATCGCGCCTTGATCTCGACCCGCTGCATCCAGTCGCCGATTGCCGCGGCCCGGCGCTTGCGGTTCAGCCATCCAAACTTGCTGTAAGGACGCAGGTTGCTCAGCGACAGGTTGTCGGCAATCGAACGTTGTTGTGCGAGACCTTCCCCCTTGCGATCTTCGGAAAGCATGCCGAGCCCGGCACGAATTCGGGCCTGCGGCGACCGGGCAGGCTCGATGCCGCCCACGCGCACGCTGCCGCTGCGCACCACGTCGAGCGCATAAATGCTGCGCAGCAGCTCCGAACGCCCGGAACCGACCAGCCCCGCGATGCCCAGCAGCTCGCCACGCCGCAGCGAAAGACTGACCTCGCGCGGCATGCGCCGTCCGGTAAGGCCGGTGACCGTTAGGAACTCTTCACCGGGCGTGTGCGGCACTTCCGGGAACAATTCATCGACATCGCGGCCGACCATAAGGGTCACGATCTGCCCATCGTCGACATCGTTCAACCGCCCGTCGCCAACCGTCTGACCGTCGCGCAGCACCGTATAGCGATCGGCCACCGCGCGGATCTCTTCCAGAAAGTGACTGATGTAAACGACGGCTCGGCCGGACGCCTTCAGTTTGCCGATCACTTCGAACAATCGTTGCACGTCGTGATGGCCCAGCGAGCTGGTTGGTTCATCGAAGACAATCACGCGGGCGTCGAACACCAGGGCGCGGGCGATTTCGACCAACTGCTGTGCGCCGACCGAGAGCTCGCGGACGGGTGTCTGCAAGGGCAGGTCGGGGCGGCCGAGCAGTGCCAGCGCGGCTGCGACCCGCGCTTGCTGCGCGCCTCGGTGGAGAACGCCGCCGCTGTGCAGCTCTTG
>DASZPI010000380.1:0-4520 GCA_035550355.1 Pirellulales bacterium | reverse complement strand
CTCTGCCGTAGGCGCGACGCCAGGCAGCAGCAATTCGGCCAGCGATCTTCTTTTCGTCTTTGACCACACCGCGGGCGAACTGCTCGGCCTGTTCGACGACGAACGGGCTGTTATACAAGTGAAGGGCCTGTCCTGGGACGGTGCTGATATCGCGCCGACCGGTAACGGACGTGAACTCGGGAAGATCGAAAGGCGCCAATTCCGGCGGCGGCGAGCTGCGCAAGTAGCATAAGTAAACGCTGCGCCGACGGCTGGGCTGATGCAGGCTGCCGGCTAGATTCACCAAGATGTCACGGTGCCCGACCAACGATCCGTCGCCGGGACTGCGATCGAGTTGGCCCGAGGCGTGGAGCATGGCATCACGCAGCGCTTCGGCCGACAATCGTCGCCGTTCGTGCCGCGCGAAGCGTCGATTCAGCGGATCGGACGCGAGCAGTTTGGCGTCGGCCTCGACGCCCAGTTGGTACGTGCGGCTGAGAGCGACTGCGCGGATCAGCTTCTTGACCGACCAACCCTCGGCCGCGAATCGCGATGCCAAATAATCGAGCAGTTGCCGATCGCTGGGCGGCTCACCATACACGCCAAAGTCGTCGGGCGTGCGGACGATCCCCTCGCCAAACATCTGCTGCCAAATTCGGTTGACGAGCACCCGGGCCGTCAACGGATTGTCGGCATGCGCGACCCAGGCGGCCAGTTGCAATCGGCCGCTCTGCTCCGGGCCGATCGTCCCTGCGTCGTCATCGGCAGCTTCGACGACCTGAGGCAGGCTGATCGCACTCAAGAATCCTCGCGGCACGACTTCGCCGAGACTCGAGCCTTCGCCCTTGATGTGAATCTTGGCATCGGCCGGCTTGGCACGATCGCGTACGCCCATGGCCAGCGGCGTGCCGGCAGGCCACTTGGCCTTCGGCACCGGCTTGGGCTTGCCCGTGGCCGAATCGAGCATGAGCACTGTTTCGATGAAGCCCGCTGGGGGCAGCGCCGGCGGCGCCGCCTTCAACACGTGCAAATCGGTCGCGGGGGCGGTAAGTCCCTCGTTGGCCGCTGTGCCCCACAGCGTTTCGGTGCTCGTTAGAATACCGGCCAGCGCGTAGTAATCGCGTGTCGGAATCGGATCGAACTTGTGGTCGTGGCAGCGAGCGCAGCCGATGCTAAGCCCCAGGAAGCCACGACCAATCAGGTCAAGTTGATCGGCCACGACGTCCATCTCGAAGTTCGTGTTCATCGCTTTGGCTGGCTTGGCGCACAGCGCCAGAAAGCCCGTCGCGATGAGCCGCCGGTCGCGCTCTGCCGGCGAATTGCTCGGCATTAAATCGCCGGCAATCTGTTCGGTCACAAACTGGTCGAATGGCATGTCATCGTTCAGTGCTGCGATCACATAATCGCGGTATCGCCAGGCGTGCGGAAACGTCGGATTGCGTCCCAAGCCATCATTGCCGTTCGACTCGGCATATCGCGCGACATCGAGCCAGTACCGTCCCCAATGCTCGCCGAACTGAGGCGTCGCCAGCAATCGATCGACGCACTCGGCAATCGCGGTCGCGGCGTGTTGGCGATAGACCGCGACAAACCGTTCGGTTTCGGCGTACGACGGCGGTAGCCCGATCAGGTCGTAATGCAAGCGGCGCACCAACGTGCGCGGGTCGGCGTCGGCCGCGGGAACCAGCCCCTCGGCTTCGATCCGCGCCAGCACAAATCGATCGATGGGGTCGCGGACCCAGGCCTGGTTTCGAAGTGCCGGCGGCTGCGGATGCTGCACCGGCTCGAGCGACCACAGGTTCGGGCGGTCGGCGACCGTCGCGATGACGGGTTTGGCAGCCGTCGTTTCGGGCGCTGCTTTTGGAATGCGTGGATCGGCGGCGCCCAGGCGAATCCAGGTCGCGAAGTCGTTGACGATCGCTTCCGGAAGCGGTGCGTCGGGGGGCATCTCGAGGCCGTGATAACGCAGCGCTCGAATCAAAACACTTTTGTCCGGCTGCCCTGCGATCAAGACCGGGCCCGACTCGCCCCCTTTGCGCATGCCATCGCGGCTGTCGAGCAGCAGCTTCCCGCCGATCTCGGTAGCGCTGGCCGAATGGCACTCGTAGCAATGCTTGACCAGCACTGGCCTGATCTTCTTTTCGAAGAACGCAAGCTCGTCGGTCGTAGGTTCGCCGGCGATCGCGATCGCGGCGGCGAAAAACGACGCGACAACTGCGGAAGACAGCAAAACGACGCGCGGCATGGCGGGGATCGCGGTGTGTAGCATGCGTCAGGCGGGGGCCCGCAGTATACCCATAAGCCGTCGTCGATGCCAACTCGATCTTCACATTGCCGTGTCAACGACGGCCACGCGGTGAGCAGCACAACACGCCGAAGCCCACAGGAATCCGTTAGTCGATACGGCTTACCTAGCGTGAAGACGCGGCGTGGTCGCGGAGCCATTTAGGATCTTCTCGCATCGACGACCTACGCGAATCGTGTGGCAGAATTGCTCCGGATGTCGTTCGAGCGCCGAGGGAGCAACTGCGCCATGCCGCAGTCGGGCCAGGAAAGGCGGCAGCGCCAAAGATTGGTTCGATGGTCTTCCGTTGGCGCTGCGCTGCTGGTGCTTGCTGCCTGTAGCGGCTGTAAGCTTTGCGGACACAGCCCCGCCTGGACCGGTGGCGAGTGCCACTACGCCGAACTGATTGGCCAGGCCGATGCCGCGCATCGCACGCACGTGGCGGCGTGCCGCGCACCGGCCGATGCCACCAGCGCGATCGAACTTGCCAGCCAGGCAAACGACTTGGAAGCCGCCGGCGATCCGGCGTGCGTCGACCTGTATTTTGCCGCGACCTGCCGTGCATGGCAGGACCTCGCCGCCTTGGGCGATCGACCGGGCCGCTATGAGCTGATCGAGCAATCGCCCACGTATGATGCTTGCCTCGCCAAGCTGCTGGTCACGGCGCAGCGATACCAACGCTTTGATGCAACGACGGGGCTGACCGTGGTTCACCAGGGCACGCAGCTCACGATTCCGGTCGAGCTGTATGGCTTTGCCTGGACGGCCGACGATTTCAACCAGCTCGAACTCGTCGGCCAATACGAGCTGACCAAGCACGCCAAGAACGTGACGATGTCGGGCTGCGGCGTACCGTTGGTGGTGGTGCGACGACGTCCCTACGACGAGCAGTTCTTTCGCCCCATTCAGCCATTCGCGGCAACTGCCGTGCTGCGATCGCGCGGCCCCCGCGCCGGAAAATGTTCCAACGACGCCGCATGCAGCGATCTCGAAGAATTGGTGCTCGAGTTCTACAATCCGGCGCATTGCACGCATTTGGCCGGCGCGAGCAAGTTTTGGAAGCTCGCCGGTGACCTCACCGCGCCATTGGCCTGGGCCAAAGACCTCGCTCCCAACGATCCGATCAGCGCCTTTCTGCGGCCCGACGGGGTCGACGCCAAGCCGCAGCTCGTGATGCTCGAACCGTATCAACCAGGCAAAATCCCGATCGTCTTCGTCCACGGCCTGCTGTCGGATCCCACGACCTGGGTCACCATGGGCAACGCCCTGCGCAACCAAGCGTGGTTCCGCGAGCGCTATCAGGTTTGGGTGTTTCGGTACCCCAGCGGTACACCGTTTCTCGGCAGCGCCGCGATCCTGCGGCGCGAGTTGAACGCAGCGATCGCCTCGTCGCCGTGCGCCAGCCACGATCCGGCCGCCCGGCACATGGTGCTTGTCGGCCACAGCATGGGCGGACTGGTTGCCAAACTGCAAGTCACCGACAGCGGCGACGAACTGTGGAACCTGGTCGCGAACCGGCCGCTCGACGAGATCCGCGCCAGCGACGACGACCGGCAGCGGCTGCGCGAAGTGTTCTACTTCTCGCCGCAGCCGTTCGTGCGGCGCGTGATCTTCATGGGCACGCCGCATCACGGGGCGACGTTGGCGCGCCGCGGCATCGGCCGGATCAGCTCCTGCCTGGCCGGAACCACCAGCGAGGCCGAGGTGCGGCATCGCCGCCTGGTTGCCGAGAATCCGGGTGTGTTCCAAGCGTCGGTCGCACGTCACATCCCGACGAGCGTCGATCTGCTCGAGCCCAACAACCCGCTGTTGACCACCATGCAGCGGCTAACCGTCAGCCCTTGCGTGCAACTGCATTCGATCATCGGCGTGGCCAAGCTGAAGCATCACAGCGGCCCGGGCGACGGCGTGGTCTCGCTCACCAGCGCCACGCACGGCGAAGTCGTTTCAGAAAAGCTGGTCGACGCAACGCACGAGGAGCTGCATAACTCGGTCGCATCGCTGGCCGAAATCGAGCGCATCCTGCAACTGCACCTGCGGGCGTTCGATCAGCAATGCGACACACCACCGATCGATCCGACGGTGCGGCGTTCGAGCCCGACGTATTAGTCGCCGCGCTTAGCGGCCCGCCGAACCCACCAACTCGCCGGCGGATTCGGGGGCGTCGGTCACGTCGCACACTTCGACATCGACACTCAGCGTTTCGACCGTCGGCGTGTACAGCGTGCCCGCGGTTGGCGCCGTATCGACATAATGG
>DASZPI010000379.1:0-5154 GCA_035550355.1 Pirellulales bacterium | reverse complement strand
CGGGTTGCCATCAGCAGGTAGTGGTCGGGCTGCGAGAAGTCGCGGATCGCCACGCAACTGGCGATCTTCTCCCCCTCGGCCAGGTTGAGCAGATTGACGACCGCCCGGCCTCGGCTTTCACGCGCCAGTTGCGGCAGATCGTACACCTTTTGCCAATAGACTTTACCGTGGTTCGTGAAGAACAGCAGGTAATCGTGCGTGCTGGCGACGAACAGGTGCTCGATCGGATCTTCATCTTCGGCCTTGGCGCCCTTGAGGCCCTTGCCGCCGCGACGTTGCGCGCGGTAGGTGCTGCTCGGGGTGCGCTTGACGTAGCCCTGGTGACTGATCGTGACCACCATGTTCTCTTCGGTGATCAGGTCTTCCAGGTCGATATTGCCGACCTCTTCGCCGCTGATTTCGGTGCGCCGCTTGTCGCCGACTTTGCGTCTCAGCTCGAGCAGGTCGTTGCGGATAATATCGAGAATGTTCTTGTTACTCGAAAGAATCCGCAGATACTCGGCGATCTCATCGAGCAGCTTCTGATGCTCGCCGCCGAGCTTTTCCTGCTCGAGGTTCACCAATTGGCCGAGCGTCATCTTCAGAATGGCATCGGCTTGCACGGCCGTGAGCGTGTAGGCGTCGCGCAACCCACGTTCGGCGGCGAACGTTTCAAAACCGCGATCCCCCAGGGCGCGCCGCATCAGCGCGGCGGGGGTTTCAATGCCCATTAAACGGGCCTTCGCCTCGGGCTGCGTCGCGCTGGTGCGGATCACGCGAATCACTTCGTCAATGTTCGCGTGAGCCAGCAGCAAGCCTTCGACCGTGTGCTTTCGCTGCCGGGCTCGTGCGAGCAGGAACTGCGTGCGTCGGCGAATGACCGTCACCCGGTGCCGCACAAACTCGGTCAGCAGCTCCTTAAAGCTCAACATCCGCGGCTTGCCGTCGACCAGCGCCAGGAAGATGAGCGAAAACGTGTCTTGCAGCGGAGAGAACTGGTAAAGCTGATTAAGCACCACGTCGGGATCGGCGTCGCGCTTCAGCTCGATGATCAATCGCACCGGCTCTTTCAGGTCGCACTCGTTGCGAATGCCCGAAATGCCCTTCACACGGTCTTCGTTGACCAGATCGGCAATCCGCTTCTCGACCGTGTCGGTGTTTTGCTGGTAGGGAATGTCGGTCACGACAATCCGTTGCCGGCCTTTGCCGTGTTCCTCGATCCTTGCGTGCGAGCGGAGCGTGATCGTGCCGCGCCCGCTGTGATAGCCGCGGCGGATACCCGCTCGGCCAGCGATGATGCCGCCCGTGGGAAAGTCGGGCCCCGGACATATTTCCAACAGCTCATCGATCGACACGTCGGGTTCGTCGATCACGCGCACCAGGCAATCGCAGATCTCGCCCAAGTTATGCGGCGGGATGCTCGTCGCCATGCCGACGGCAATGCCCTGCGCGCCGTTGACCAGCAAATTGGGAAACTTGCTCGGCAGGACGCTGGGCTCGGTCCCCTTTTCGTCGTAGGTGGGGATAAAGTCGACCGTGTCGAGCTTGATATCCTCCATCATCATCGCAGCGGCCGCCGACATGCGGGCTTCGGTGTATCGCATGGCAGCCGGAGGCGAGCCGGCCACGCTGCCGAAATTGCCCTGCTTATCGACGAGCACGTAGCGCATGTTCCATTCCTGGGCCATGCGCACGAGCGTGGGATAAATGACGCTTTCGCCGTGCGGGTGGTAGTTGCCGCTGGTATCGCCCGAAATCTTGGCGCATTTGACGCGCGATGCTCCCGGCGTAAGCCCCAGATCGTTCATCGCGACCAGGATTCGCCGCTGCGACGGCTTCAGTCCGTCGCGCACATCGGGCAAGGCGCGGCTGACGATCACGCTCATGGCGTACGTCAGAAAGCTGCCCTTCAGCTCATCTTCGATCGCCAAGGCCACCGTTTTGCCGGTCGGTTGAACTTCGCCGGCAGGCAGCTCGGCAGCGGCCTCTTCGTCCTCGGGCAGATCGTCGGGAGTGTCGCCGTCAGTGGCCAAAACACGGTCCTTTCATCACGTTCTCGATGCGTCAATACAGGTTCCCATTGTCGCATTTTGGCGGTAGTTGGTACAGTCGTACGCGGACCTGGCCGGGTTTAGCCACAATCCGCAGCGAGCGCTCGCCGCGCGTCGCGGCTAAACACCCACGGAAAAGGAGTTCCGATGCGCTCGATCGCGATCCTCAACCAAAAAGGCGGCGTCGGTAAAACGACGACCGCCGTCAACCTGAGTGCGGCGCTGGCGGCCACGGGCCAACGCGTGTGCCTGATCGATCTCGACCCGCAGGCCCACGCCACCTTGCATCTGGGACTCGAGCCGAGGCCCGAGGATCGTTCGGTTTACGACGTGCTCACCGGCGGCGCGATGCTGGCCGACGTGCGGACCCAGGTCGACGAAAACCTTTGGGTCGTCGGTTCGCACCTGGACCTGGCGGCGGCTGAAATGGAACTGGCCGGTGTGGTCGGCCGCGAGTTGATCCTCCGCGATCAGCTGGAAAAATCGCACCAACTGGGCGATGGCGAGGCGTTCGACTACCTGTTCATCGACTGCCCGCCTTCGCTGGGAGTGCTCACGCTCAACGCCTTGGCGGCGGTCGACGAGGTATTCATCCCGTTGCAGCCCCATTTCTTGGCCCTGCACGGCCTGAGCAAGCTGCTGGAGACCATCGAGCTGGTCAGTCGCCGGTTGAACCCGCGACTGCGGCTCAGCGGGGTCGTGCTGTGCATGTTTGAGTCGGGCACTCGCTTGGCCGTCGAGGTGGGACGCGACGTGGACGATTTCTTCTCGAAATCGCGCACCAACGGCCACAAGCCGTGGTCGGGCGCTCAGCCGTTCCATACCCGCATTCGCCGCAATATCCGCTTGGCCGAGTCGCCCAGCTTCGGGCAATCGATCTTTCAATACGCCCCCGATTCGAACGGGGCGGACGATTATCGCCAGCTAGCAGCCGAGGTGCTGGCGGTCAAAGCGGAAAGCGGGAAGCGGAAAGCGGATATCGCTTAACCTGTTTCCGTTCCGCGTTCAGCTTTCGGCTTTTTTTAGCATGCGTCGCTAGCGTAATTCCGCGCGCAAAAAAACTGCTCTTGTCGCCAATTTGGCGTTTCGGTACATATTCGCGAACCTCGAAGAATTCCATTCGTTTGGCGGTCGAGTACGGAGCTACGAACAAACAGCTTGGCGCGGCAGGAAACCGCGCTCGCCGCTATGGCAACCGGGTTAGGAAAGGAGACCCACCCATGCTTGTCCTCTCGAGAAAGGTCAACGAAAAAATCGTCATCCCCTCAATCAATACCTCGATCGAAGTGGTCGAGGTCAAAGCCGGACGCGTCCGGCTGGGGATTGATGCGCCACGCAACGTCAACATCGTTCGGGGTGAACTGCCCGCGAAAGAGTCCCAGCCTTCGCGAACACCAGCCCCTTCGACCAGCGAAGCGGCTGCCAACGAACATGCCTTGCGCAACAAGTTGAACCTGGTGACGCTAGGCCTCGAGCTCGCGCATCAGCAACTTCGCAACGGCTCGATCGCCGAGGCCGAGCATACCATGCGTCAACTGTTGCAACGCATGAATCCCCAAGCACCGCGCGAGCCGAAAACCAAGATCGCGTCCGCAGCACAACCCACCGTGTTGCTGGTCGAAGACGACGCCGAAGAACGCGACGTCCTGGCCAACGTGGTCCGCAGCGCCGGTTTCGACGTGGTCACCGCAGTCGACGGCGTCGATGCCTTGAACACCATGCAACGCGCCCCCGCGCCACAGGTGATTCTGCTCGACATGATGATGCCCCGCTGCGACGGCCTGAGCACGGTGCGCATCATTCGCCGTAACCCGGTCTTCGATTCGGTGAAGATCGTCGCCATGAGCGGCTACAGCCCGGCTCATTTCGGCGTTGCCGAACGAGCCGCCGGCGTCGATGCCTGGTATCAAAAGCCGGTCGATGGCCAGTATCTGATCGCCCAGCTCAAACGGCTCACGGGCGCCTCGGCAGAAATCGTCGCCGTTTAGGCTGCCGTTCTCACGATCGATGCATCGCACCAGCCCACGGACCGCAGTCCGTGGGCTTTTTTCGTACAATACAGGCGTATGATCTATCTCGATCACAACGCCACCGCTCCGCTGCTGCCCGAAGTCGCCCGGGCGATGGCCGAATGCTACGCCGCCGGTCATGGTAACCCGGCCAGCCTGCACCAATCGGGACGTCGAGCGCGGCAAATCGTCGAGGACTGCCGCGAGGCGATCGCACGAATGCTGGGCGCCGACCTGGAAGGCCGGCACCCGGACCGCCTGATCTTCACCAGCGGCGGCACCGAGGCCAACAACCTGGCAATCTTCGGTCTAGCCGGCGACGCGCCGGGCACCGTGGCCGTCTCCACAGTCGAGCACCCGTCGATTACCGCCCCCGCCGAAGAATTACGCCGACGCGGGTTTGACGTTCAACGTCTGCCCGTCTCGCGGCACGGTGTCGTCGAGCTTGCCGCCATCGACTCGGCACTGCGATCGCAGCCGCGCATCGTAAGTGTGATGCTCGCCAACAATGAGACCGGCGCGATCCAGCCCGTGGCCGAGATTGCCGAGCGCTGCCGGCGTGCCGGCGTGCGAATGCACACCGACGCGGTGCAAGGCGCGGGCCTGTGGCCGCTCGACTTCCGTGCGCTAGGCATCGCGACCATGACCGTCAGCGCACACAAGCTGCATGGTCCTGTGGGCATTGGGGCGCTGGTCGTTGGTTACGGTGTCGAGCTGCGGCCGAGTTTGTTCGGCGGCTCGCAGCAGGGTGCCGCCCGTCCCGGCACCGAGTCGATCGCGCTGGTCGTGGGGCTGCATAAGGCGCTCGAGATCGCCCGACGCGAGCGGACCGAGCGCGCAGCACGGATCGTCGCGTTGCGCAACCGCTTTGAGCAGCGGCTGTTGGCCGAATGCCCCGAAGTTATTGTTCACGCGGTCACAGCCGACCGGCTGCCGCATGTTTCGAATGTCGCCTTTGTGGGGGCCGATCGACAGGCGATGCTGATCGCGCTCGACCGTGCCGGCGTCGCGTGTTCGGCCGGCTCGGCGTGCTCAAGCGGATCGACCGAGCCATCGCCCACGCTGCTGGCCATGGGTTGCCCGAAGCACGAAGTCGAAAGCTCGCTGCGCTTCAG
>DASZPI010000378.1:0-5083 GCA_035550355.1 Pirellulales bacterium | reverse complement strand
ACTTGGTTTGGCAGTTCCTGTTGGGACCGCGGTTTTTGAACGTGATTGGCGGATGATTCGGAGCACCGGCGTGGCCGACGATCTGGACAATTCGACTGACCCCGCAGCCCCCTACGGCGGCACGGAATCGAACGATGCGCTACCGGCACATCAGCCTGCGCCTGCGCACGGCGAGGTGACCGTAACGCACGTTACCGAGCCGGAGATTGCCGAGTCGGATCTTGCGGACGAGCAAATGGAGCGCGAGGCCGAAGAGGTGGTGGCCGCTTCGCTGCCTCCGGATGATGCCGCATCGCCGGCCGGCGCAGCCGCCGAGCCGCACGCTGCTCCACGGACCGAACGGGCGCCGGCGGCGCGGGCGCCGGTCGAAAAGGGCCCGCTCGAGCTGATCGAAACCCAGGCCGGTCCGACCGGCGAGCGCCAGTGGTACATCCTCAAGGTGCAGAGCAACCGCGAGGATTCGATTCGCGACGCGCTGGAGCGGAAGATCGCGATCGCCGGGCTCAAGGACTATTTCGGCGACATCATCGTGCCGGTCGAAATGGTCACCGAGTTCAAGAACGGCAAGAAGCGCGTGGTGCGCCGCAAGCTGTATCCCGGGTACATCGTCGTGAACATGGAGTTGAACGACGATACCTGGTATCTGGTTCGCGACACGCACGGCATCGGCGACTTTACCGGCCCCAGCGGCAAGCCGCAGCCCATGCCGGCCGGCGAGATCAGCAAGATTGTCACCAAGCAGGAAGAGAAGGCCGACGAAGCGCCGAAGTTGAAGATCAAATTCAACGCCGGCGATCGCGTGAAGATTACCGAAGGGACGTTCGAGAATTTCGAAGGCGATGTCGAAAGCATCGACCAGACGAACGGCCGCGTCACGGTAATGATCAATATCTTCGGCCGCAGCACGCCGGTCGAATTGGAATACTGGCAGATCGAATCCGTTTAACCATTGGCCCCCGGCGAGTCGCGGGGGGCTGACGTCGCAACATCGATAAATCATGGCAAAGCAACTCGTCGCACAAGTGAAGTTCCAGGTTCCCGGCGGACAAGCGACCCCGGCCCCGCCGGTGGGCACCGCGCTGGGCCGCTACGGCGTGAACCTGGGCCAGTTCGTAATGCAATTCAACGAAAAGACCCGCGAGGCCGGCGGCATGCCGATTCCCGTGGTCGTGACGGTCTACAACGACCGCTCGTTCGAATTTGTCACGAAGAGCCCGCCGGCCGCGGCGCTGCTGAAGAAGGCTGCCAGCATCGCCAAGGGCTCGGGCGTGCCGAACAAAGACAAGGTCGGCAAGGTCACCAGCGCCCAGGTCGAAGAGATCGTGAAGCTGAAGCTGGCCGACCTGAACGCGCGTGACGTCGAGCATGCCAAGCGCATGATCGAAGGCACGGCCCGCAGCATGGGAATCACCGTCGAAGGTTAAAAACAGGGAGAAAGCGGAAAGCGGAAAGCCGAAAGCGGACGAGTCGTGCCGCTTGCCGCTTTCGGCTTTCCGCTTTGAAAGAACCATGACCACACTCACCAAGCGAATGAAGGCCTCGTTGGCCAAGCGACCCAGCGAAGACCCGGTATCGGTCGAGCAGGCGGTCGGCATGTTGAAGCAATTTCCGCCGACGAAATTCGATCAGTCGGTCGAGATCGCGTTCCGCCTGGGCATCGACCCCAAGCAGGCCGACCAACTGGTCCGCGGCTCGGTGGTGCTGCCCAACGGCATCGGCAAGAGCCTGCGGGTCGTGGTGTTCGCCAAGGGCGACCTGGCCGACGCCGCCAAGGCGGCCGGCGCCGACGAAGTGGGGTCCGACGACCTGGCCAAGAAGATCAAGGATGGCTGGACCGATTTCGACGTCTGCATTGCCGCGCCCGACATGATGGGGCTCGTCGGCCCGCTGGGCAAAGTGCTGGGGCCCCGCGGCCTGATGCCGTCGCCCCGCGCCGGCACCGTGACGCCCGAGGTCGCCAAGACCGTCAAGGAATACAAGGCCGGCAAGGTCGAGTTCCGCAACGACGCGGGCGGCAACGTGCATGCGGTCGTCGGCAAGCTGAGTTTCTCGGCGGAAAAGCTGGTCGAAAACATCAACGCCTTCATCGCCCACATCCACCATTTGAAGCCGCACAGCGTCAAGGGTCATTACGTCAAAGGGATCGCCGTCAGTGCGACGATGAGCCCGGGCGTAAGGATCATTGCCTAACCGAATCCCGAATCCTGAATCCCGAATCGAGTCATGAGCCAGTACGTTAAAAACCTGATCACCGACGACCTGAAGAAGCGCTGGGCGGGCGTCAACGACATGCTCGTTGTCAGCGTCGCGGGGCTCGACGCCCAGAAGACCTTTCAGCTCCGCAAAGACCTGCGCAGCCAAAATGTCCAGTTGCTGGTCGTGAAGAACAGCCTGGCGCGGCGCGCGGTCGAGGGCACTCCGTTGGCTGCCGCGTTCGAGCAGGCCGAGGGCTCGCTGGCCTGCATGTGGGGCGCGAGCGACATCGTTTCGCTGGCCAAGATCGTCGCGAAGCTGGCCGACGACAAGAAGATGGCCCCCTTCGCGCCGCGCGGCGGCGTGATGGACGGCGCCCATTTGACGGCCGATCAGGTCAAGGACGTGGCGAAATGGCCCAGTCGCGAAGAGCAGCTCAGTCTGCTGCTGGGGCAAATCCTGTCGCCAGGGGCGAAGCTTGCCAGCCAGCTGACGAGCGTCGGCGGCGCCTTGGCCAGTCAAATCGAGCAGCAGGGCGAAGGCGCGGAAGCCCCCGCCGCCGAAGCCGCCCCCGCTTAATTGAAATCAACTCCGGAACACCAATACCCACCCCGCAGAAAGGACCATTCCCAACATGAGCGAAGCAGCAACAATGGAGTACTCGGCCGACACCAAGACGCTGGGCGATAAGATCGTCGAGCTGACCTTGAAGCAGGCCAAGGAACTGAGCGACTACCTCGAAAACGTCCATGGCATCAAGCCCGCCGCCGGCGGCGCGGTGATGATGGCCCCGATGGGCGGCGGAGCGGGTGGCGGCGGCGCGGCCGAGGCCAAGGAAGAGCAGACCGAGTTTGCCGTCGAGCTCACCGGTTTTGGCGACAAGAAGATCGGCGTCATCAAGGTCGTGCGTGCCGCGACCGGCCTGGGCCTCAAGGAAGCCAAGGACCTGGTCGAAGGCGTGCCGAGCAAGGTGAAGGAAGGCCTGTCGAAGGCCGACGCCGAGAAGTTGAAGAAGGAGCTCGAAGAGGCCGGCGCGACGGTCTCGATCAAGTAACGTTTCCCCGCGCGAAGCCCACGGACGGCGGTCCGTGGGCTTGGGTTCTCAGGAATTCGTTTGATCACGAATCGGCTCGCAAAGATTGTCGCCTCCCGCGTCTCGGTTCAGGCTGCGCGCTCGTCGGCGCTGCGCCTGGGCTGCACCACCGTTCTGGGCTACATCACCGTTCTGGGCTGCACCACCGTCCATTGTCTCTAGGGTTCACTGTCTCTAGGAGCGCATTTTTCACATGGCCACCACGGCACAGCGGCGTCTCCAACCGAAGGAAGTCCGTCGTTTCGGCTCGTCCAGCGATCAGCAGCACATCCCCAGCCTCACCGATATCCAAACGCGCAGCTACGAAGCGTTCCTGCAGCTCGACACGCCGCCGGAAAAGCGCAAGGACCAGGGCATCGAGGGAGTGCTGCGCGAAATCTTCCCGATCGAAAGCTACGACAAGACGCTGCAACTGAAGTACCTGCGCTACGAGCTCGGCAAGCCGCGCTACGAGCCCGATGAATGCCGGCAACTGCGGCTCACGTACGGCCGGCCGTTCCGCGTTTGGCTGCAACTCACGAAAGAGCAGCCGATCGAAGAGGAAGTCTACCTGGGCGACATGCCGATCATGCTCGGCGGCGGCGAGTTCATCATCAACGGCGCCGAGCGCGTGGTGGTCAGCCAGTTGCACCGCTCGCCCGGCGTGGACTTCGTCAGCGAGATGGAAGGCAACGAGCGCAAGCTGCACAACTGCCGCATCATTCCCGAGCGCGGCAGCTGGATCGAGCTGAACGTGAGCAAGAAAGAAGTGCTCACGGTCCGCATCGACCAAAGCGGCAAGTTCTCGGCACTCACGCTGCTGCGGGCCATGGACCCCAAGTACAGCGCCAACGTCGATCTGCTGCGCTGCTTCTACGAAACCAACGATGAGAAGGTCGTCGACGGCCGCAGCGTCGGCAAGATCGAAGGCAAAATCGCCGTCAACGATATCGTCTACCCCGCCGCCAGCGAGCGCGCCGGCGAGATCATCGTCGAATCGGGGCAGAAGATCACCAAGAACGCCGCCGAGCTGATCTGCACCTCGGGCCTGAACCATGTCGAGGTGATGCCCGACGTCAAAGACCCGCTGCTGTTCAACACGCTGCAAGACGACGCAACCGCCAGCCACGAAGAGGCCCTGCTGAAGATCTACCAGCGGCTGCGTCCCGGTAACCCGCCGCAGTTGGAGAAGGCGCGGGCCCTGTTCCACGAGAAGTTCTACGACACGAACCGCTACCGTCTGGGCAAGGTCGGCCGGTTCCGCATCAACCGCAAGCTCGGGCTGAACATTTCCGAAACCGAAATGACGCTGCGCCCCGAGGACTTGATCGCCGCGATCAAGTACCTGATGCGGCTGCGCGAGGACGACCCCAAGGCCGAGGTCGACGACATCGACCACCTGGGCAACCGCCGTCTGCGCACGATCGACGAGCTGGCCTGCGACGAACTGCGCAAAGGGTTCCTCAAGCTCCGCCGCACCGTGCAGGAGCGGATGAGCCTGAAGGACGTCGAGGACATGACGCCGCGCAGCCTGATCAACCCCAAGAGCATTTCGGCGGCCATCGAGTACTTCTTCGGCCGCGGCGAGCTGTCGCAAGTGGTCGATCAGACCAATCCGCTGTCGATGCTCACGCACGAGCGCCGCTTGTCGGCCCTGGGGCCGGGCGGCCTCAACCGCAAGCGCGCCGGCTTCGAGGTGCGCGACGTGCACATTTCGCACTACGGCCGCATCTGCCCGATCGAGACTCCCGAAGGCACGAACATCGGTCTGATTTCGAGCCTGGCGATTTACGCGGCGGTCGACGAGTACGGGTTCCT
>DASZPI010000377.1:0-2972 GCA_035550355.1 Pirellulales bacterium | reverse complement strand
GACGAAATCGGCGCGTACCGCTCGGTGTGGGAAGAGCTGCCGATGTAACCGCCTCAGATCACCGCGCCGCGGAAGCTGACCTGGCGGGGCTTGGCGCGGCGCGCCAGGTTGGGCATCGCGTCGTTGTGGCCGAGAATGATGAACGCGTCGCCGACGTTCACCACCAAATCGGCGGGCGGATGGCGGATGAATCCCTTCTCGGCCTGCTTGATGCCGACCAGCACGAAGCCGCCGCCCAGGTCGATGCTGCCAACGGTCTGGCCGGCCAACGGCGAATTGGCGCGAAGCTCGATCTCGGTGAGCTCGAGGCCGATCTGTTTCAGCTCTTCGTTCAGGTGCTTGTTTTCGGTCGCGTCGGCGAGCATGTCTTCGGCACTGGGGCGGAGAATCATGTGGCCGATTTTCGTGGCGCCGATCTGTGCGGGGAGCACCACCCGATTCGCCCCCGAGCGGAGCAGCTTCTTTTCGGTCGCGGGATTCTCGGCGCGCGCGATGATCTCGATCGTCGGGTTTAGTTCGCGCGCCGTGAGCGTGATGAACACATTGGCCGTGTCGTCGGGCAGGACGGTCGCCAGCTTTTTGGCGCGGTCGATTCCCGCGGCTTGCAGGGTCGCTTCGTCGCTGGCGCTGCCGAGCACGGCCAGGTAGTTGGCCGCCTGCGCCTCGGCGACCCGGCTTTCTGCGTTGTCGACCACCACAAACGCATGCTTTGCGGTCGCCAGGTCGCCGGTGAGCATTTGTCCCACGCGACCGAAGCCGCAAACAATCGTGTGCCCGCTGAGTTGTTCGATTCCCTTGGACATGCGTCGGGACCCCAGTGCCTTTTTGATCTCACCTTCGGCCAACATGGTGACGAACCCACCGACCACGTAAATGCCCGACGAGCAGCCGGCAATGATTACCCCCATGGTAAACACCTTCATCGTGGGCGTGTCCAAGGGGCGTGTTTCGCCGTAGCCGACGCCGAACACGGTGATCACGACCATGTAGATGGCGTCGAGCAGGTTCCAGCCGGCGAGCATGTAGCCGCCGACGGCGACCGTCACGGTACCCCCAAAAAACATCGCGCCGACGATGATGCGACGCCAGGCGCTGTTCATGAGCGGTTGGCCGGAGAACCCAGATGCGGTGCACGCGTTGCGGGCAAGGCGAACCGATTAAGCAAATCGCGCACCGGGTTTGTCGAGGCTCGTCGGCTGCGCATCGCAAGCCGTTACCTAGGATGGTGATCGAACGTTTCTCGCGGCGGGCTCCCAATGGCCCCGCCGAGGCGAATGCCTGCGCGAGAGGCAAAGTTCGCAAACAAACGCAGCCGTGCTGGAGGCGCTTCCGCGCCGCCGCCCGCGGTGTCAGCGTGCCGCGCGATGGTAGGGCGACGAAAAGTGCAACGGAATGTCGTTGCCGACGTGCGTGTGCGTCGAAACCATGTCGACCGAGCGCACGCTCCAGGGCACTTCGATCTCGGCGCTGAACGAGGCATCGCCGCTGACGGTCAGCGGCATCGATTGCCAACGGTCGTACTCGTAGGCGTAGGTGTAAGCAGGGTGCCGGTCGAAACACCACGAAATCGTATTCCGCTGCGGTAGTACCTCGCCGGCAAACGTCACCGTGACCAGCAGCTTGGTGGTGATGAGTTGACTGGTGATGGTCGGCGTTCGCGGGAGCGGGCGATCGTTGAAGAAGTGGTGCCGCGCGAAAGCCAGCAAGTTTTCGTCGGCTTCGGGCTGAGTGGGCGTCTGCAAGGTGAAGCCGGCCGATTTCGGTCCGCCGTGTTGGCCGCCGGGAAGAATGTAGAGCGGAAAGTCGGGATGTTCCTGGCCCAGCTGGCGCAGCGCCGGACAGACATTATCGTTCGTGCCCACATGGTAGAAAAACTCGAGGCCGCGGCCGCGCACGTTGTCCAGTTGCGCGGCGATCCGACAGGGGTTCCACGCTTCGTCGTTCATCTCGAGCATCTCGGCCTCGGTCCAGCCGGCGGCGAGCGCCTCGTCGCGCGAGATCGACTGATCGATCCTCCGCTGCTCGCGCTCGACGAGCGCCTGCTTGGCGGTTGCCGGTAGCTCGGCGGGCAGGTGTTCGAGGAACGCGGTGTTCATGGCGGCCACGTCGAGCAGCTCGCTGCCGCGGACGTAGGCGCCGCCGGGATTGCCGAGGATTGGCGCGACGACCGGCAGGATGGCCGTGAACCGATCGTCGTGCAGGCCGCTCGCTGCGGCGCCGACGCCACGCTTCGAGCCGCCGGTGGCCAACACTTTTGTCGGGCGGAAGACGTCGCGCTCGGCGATGGCCGCGGTCAGGCCGCGCATGTCGCTCATGCCCCAAATCCAGGCCGGGGTAAAGCGGGCGTCCTTGCTGGCGAGCAACTGCCGCTTCATGCCCAGGTGCAGTTGCCCGACCGGCTGCATGGCGTCGATCGTTCCCATGCCCACCATGACCACGCCGACGCCGTGCTTGGTGAGCAATTCGGCCACGGCGCCGGTCGGCGTGGCCGGCTTGGCGGCCAACCCCATGTTCGTCAGCAGCACGTTCGTGCACGGCTCGGTCGAGTCGGGAGCGCACAGCGTCACCGGCAGACGCACCTTCTGCCCCGGCCACCATTGGCAGACCGTGATCTCGATCAGCTTTTGTTTCACGCCCGGCAACTTGGGCAGCGGCCGCCAGTCTTGCAGCACGGTGGTGTCGAGCGTCGCAGGATCGCCGATTTCCGTCAGGTCAAAGAATGCCGGTTGGATGTCGCCGCGCGCGGTCGCTGCGACGAACACGATGCCCAAATAGACCATCAGCCTCATACGCGCAGCTTTCCTTCGATCGAGTCGTCGAGCGTTTTGCCAGTCATGGCGCCGATCAGCATTTTCACGCCGGCCACGAACTGCCCGTGCTTGGTGTCCCAATAATAGCCTTCCTGGGGCACGAACTTAATGACCGTGATCCTGGGATCGTCGACCCCTTGGGTAAACCAGGTGCGAACGATC
>DASZPI010000376.1:0-1683 GCA_035550355.1 Pirellulales bacterium | reverse complement strand
ATGCGTCTCGAGATCCGCACGCAGATGAAGACGCTCCATGCCAAGCAACGGGAGTTGACCCACCTGGCCGGGCACGACACGCTAACGGGTCTGCCCAACCGCATGGGGTTCTTGGAGCAACTCGAAACGGCGATTGCGCAGGCGAGGCTCACGGAAGGGCGCTTGGCCGTGATCTTCGTCGATCTCGACGGCTTCAAGCAAATCAACGATCGGCTGGGGCACTCGGCCGGCGACCGGACGCTCGCCATCGTTGCGCAGCGGCTACGCGGCGCGCTGCCCGATTCATGTATCTTGGCACGGCTGGGCGGCGACGAATTCGTCATTCTCGTGGAGGGCGTTCGATCGCCGGACGACGTTCCGAATGCCGTGCGTCGCGCCCAGGCGGCGCTCGACGAGCCCGTAACGCTCGGCGCCCACCGCATGAAAGTAGGCGCGAGCATGGGAAGCAGCGAATTCCCGGCCGACGGCAATCATGCCGATGATTTGCTGGCAAAGGCCGATGCCGCGATGTATGCGGCAAAGACGTCCCCCCATTGCCGTTATTTGTGCTATCAAGAACTTACGTCAAAAGAGGGCTTTGCCGATTGCAGTCGCATCAGTAAGCGTGCATAACCGCAGTTAAAGGCACTTTTATTACAGAAATAGCGCCAAATTGCAATGCAATTCGCACTTTTGGAGACTGCCGGTAGGCAGTAGAATGGTTCGTTTGTTCAACGGGGCCAGCTATGTTTTTCGACGAAAACGATTGCGCAGTGCTGGAAGTCCTCCTCGGAACGAAAAGCCCGTGCTGGCGCCTCGGTAGCGACAGCAACGCGCTGGAGCTGGCTGCCGTGCGCGGCCAGACCAATGTCAGCGTTGCGCTTACCGACGCACAGGCAGCGCAGATTCGTAGCCTAACCGGGGTCACCTCGCACCTGCTGCTTGAGATTTCGCTGTTCGGCCATGGGTTGACCCTCCATCTCGTCGGTAAAAAGGTCAATTTGACCGACTGGGCAGGCACGGCCGCCGATTATTCGGACACGGTTTCGGTGGCGAGCGCGCTGTCGACCGGGCTCGCTGCGGCCGAGCAAGTCGTATCGGAAGTCAATTCGCTCGTCGTTATTCTCGATCGAAACGGCACAGTGCAGCGTTTCAACCGGATGTGCGAAGAAGTGACCGGCATGCGCGAAGTCGATGTCATCGGCAAAAGCGCGTTCGAGATGTTCATGAGCCCGGAGCAAGGCCGGCAATCGCGCACGAACATCGCGCAATTCTTCGCGAGCGGGAAATCGTTCGAGGTCGAGCGCGTCATCAATACGGTCAAAGGGCCGCGCCTTTTTCAGTTCCGCAATAAGTTCGTTCATAGCGGCAGCGGGATCGAAGAGGAATTCATCATCTGTTCGGGTTTGGATATCACCGATGAGCGCGATGCTCGCAATCGCTTGAACGACTTGGCGACGAAGGACGTGCTCACGGGGCTCATGAATCGCTACGCGATCAATGCGACGATCGAGGCTGCGCTGGAGCGGGCGCGCGACGACGAGGACCGTATGCTGGGCATCGTCTTCCTCGACCTCGACAACTTCAAGCGCGTCAACGATCACTTCGGTCACGTCAATGGCGACCGGTTGATCAAGCGCGTCTCCGAAATCGTGAACGACTGCTTGCCGCGAGGGGCGACCATCGCACGCCTGGGCGGAGACG
>DASZPI010000375.1:0-3307 GCA_035550355.1 Pirellulales bacterium | reverse complement strand
AGGCCGGCCATCAAGCGCGTGCCGCCGGCCTGCACCTTGAACCGCAATGCGTGGGCAGCCAGCAAGTTGACGAATGCCAGGCTCAGCAGCGTGAACCCGCCTGGAAACGGAAAGCCGCCGGGAATTTGAGGCTTGCTGGGGAAGAACGACGGCGGGAAGAAAACTTGCAATGGCACCCAGGTCCAGGCGGCGCGAAAGTACTCGTCCATCACCTGCCACACGTCCATGTCGACCTGCGCCAAGGTGCCGACGAAGATCAACACGATCGCCATGGCGAAAATTGCCACGGTCAACTTCAACGACGACAGCGGCTCGACCAGCCGCACGATGAACGGCCGCGCGGCGGAGCGCGCCGAGCGAGACGGACGCGACGACGTGACTTCAGGCGAGGAGATGTCGATGGCCGCCATGGCAGGAGGTCCTAAACAGGGACAATGCGTGCGCGGAATGACCAATGACGAACGACCAACGACCAAAAAATGACGAAGCACGAACAACGACCGAACGACCCGGAAAGGCGTTCGTCATTCGTCATTCGTATTTCCTTGGTCATTCGATCTTCGTCATTGGCCATTTACTTAGGGCTCTCAGGCTTTTTCGGCGCGCCCACCGGCGGATGTCCTTCGGGCAGCATGCCGCCGCCGCCACGCGCAAACGGCGCCACGCCCATCGGCGGCCCCTCGGACAGCGTGCCGACCAAGTCAACGAACGTGGCATCGCTGTCGTCGGCCAGCTTGATTTGCTCGGTTTGGGTTTCGAGGTCGCCGATCTTAATCGGCGGCAGCTTCAACTGGTCGCGCCAGCGATTGACGTTCGACAGCAGGTAGTCGTTGTCTTCCAAGTCGTCGCCGTGCGGCAGGGCGATGACGGTCAGCTCCAGCGGCGCTGCGGGGCCCTCAATCTTGAGCGTCGCGTAACGCATGCCCGAGGCGGGTAGCTGCTTCCAGTCGTCGGGAGTCGTCCAAGTTGGTCCCTTGGCGTCGGCCGGAAAGCGGACCGAGCGCAGCAGCGCCATGAATGGGTCGCGCTGCTCGGCCACGGCGTCGTCGGGGCCGGTGAGCTTGAAGAACCATCCCTGACCGCCGTGCAAGGCGATCGCGCCCAGCGTGCGTCCCGGCTTGCCTTTCTCGACCGACGGTTTGTCCAGCTTCAACGAGCCGTCACCGCCGGTCAGCTTGTCGAGCACATGGGGCTTGGCGGCGGTGTACTGCTGGATTTGCTCATCGCGCCCGCAACCGACGAGCAGCACGCAAAGCACAACCAATAGGCGAGTGGGCACGATCACGTTGATCCCAGCGGGCAAGCGATCTACAGCCAACGCTCAGGCAGGAGACGAGCGTGGCGCACGGGGAAGGCAAAGCTCCTACCCGTCGATTATAAGCTGAATGACCGGAGTGGATAGTGGTTTGTGGCCATTGGCCGGCCAGCGGACGACTTGCACTTGCCGGCTAACCACTCGCCGCCAAGCTCCGGACACTACCGGTACACACTGGGCAACGTCTCGACCCAGCCGACGACCGGCGTATCGGGCGACATGACGAAGATTTCAACGCGGCGATTTCGCTGACGGTCCTCGGCCGAAGCGCCCGAGCTAACCGGCTCGTGGCGGCCAAAACCGGCGACGCCCACCTGGTCCTCGCGCAGGCCGTGCTTCTGCAAATAGTCCGCCACGTTCAGTGCCCGGGCGGCGCTCAGGTGCCAATTGTCGGGATACCGATCGCGGGTGTCGCGATGGGCAATCGGACGGCTATCGGTGTGGCCGACCACCATCACGCGGAACTTGGCGGCCTCGTCCGCCGACATGATCTTGGCGAATTGGTCGAGCGCTTTACGGCCGTCGGGGCTAAGTGCCGAATCGGCACTGCCGAAGAAGACGTCGCCGCGCAGCTTGCAAATGCCGGTCGACGGATCGTAGATCAACTCGGGATGCTGCTTGGCCAACTCCGCCAGACGGCGATTGTGGGCCGAGGATCCGTTGCGGCCATGGGCCAGATCGTCGAGCTCGTCGCGCAACGCCTGCCGCTCGGCCTCATAGTTCTTCAGCTTCTTGCGATCCAGCCCCGTGCGCTGGTCGATCATCGCCAGCTCTTCCTCAGCCCGCAGCAGTTGATCTTCGACCTTGCGCGAGTGCAGCTTGAGCGTCGCCAGCTCGGCCTCTTGCGCTTTGCAGCGTTCGTTGAGGTTGCGGGCCTGCGCTTCGCAGGCGTTGAACTGGCTGCGCGGCACAAACTGACAACCGGTCGATGCGACGGCGCCCGAGGCCAGCAGCGCGGCTGCGATCAAATAATGTGCGGTCCGCATGGGCGACTCCTTTCGCCAATCCACTGCTCGCGATTACTTTCCGACGAACAGGTCCATCAACTGGCTATTCAACGCGTACGGTTCGTTCCAGCTCCACATGTTCCGCACCAGGTCGTAGGCCATGGCGCCGCTGAGGCCGAGCGTCAGCGTGCATGCGGCCAGCAGCATCACCATCCACCCGGGAAACGGTACCTCGCGCGGGGCAGGCACCAACACCGGAGCGCCGACCGCGGCCGCCGCGGCGCCGCCGGTCGCGCCCGACGGAAACGCGCCGAGCGTGGCTTCCTCTTCGAGTAGTCCGGGAATTTGCGAGCCGAGCAGCGTGGCGGTTGCTTCGCCGAAGTCGCCTTCGCCTTCGGTGTCGAGCATGATCACCTGCGAGCCCGAGTCCGATTCGTCCTCGGCGCTCTCTTCCAGCGGCGTGAGCAGGAAATCGTCGTCGGCTTGCAGCGACCCGCTATCGTCGCCCAAGCGGAACTCGGTGGTCTCCATCACGCCGCTGCCGGCGGTCGACAGATCCAAAGGCTGGTCGAGCGACAAGCCGCTGTCACCCGGATCGATCAGCAGAATTCCGCTGTCGCCGGGACGATGCGTCACATCGCTCTTCGGGCCGCCGAAGATGTCGCTGTCCTCGCCTTCCAGCGACAAGCCGCTGCCTGCGACCAATGCCGGATCGCTCCCCTTTTTGACGATGGTCTGCGACTCGGCCAGTTCGGGGCTGACCTGGCTTTCCGAAGGATTGATGAGCACCTGGCTGGAGCCGGCGAGCACATCGCTCGAGCCGCCGAAGATGCTGCTGCCGCCGAGCACATCGCTCGAGCCGAGAATATCGCTGGTGCCTAGATGAATGTCGCTGGTGGCGTTCGATTCGCTGAGCGCACCGGCAAGAATGTCGCTGGAGCTGGCCTTGGCATCGGAAGCCTTCTTGCCGGCGTCGGGGGCCGGTTTCGGCGCGGCAACCACCGGCTCGTCGGGCATGAGCTCGAGCGCCGAGTCGGCCGGGCCG
>DASZPI010000374.1:0-1500 GCA_035550355.1 Pirellulales bacterium | reverse complement strand
CGATACGCCCGCTTCGCGGAACAGCTTGTTGTTGTTGGCTTCCGTCATCTGGAAGATGGCGTACCGCAGCGCCTTGCTCGGGATCGTCGCCGAGTGGGTGCACGAGCCACCGATGCGGGACGCGCGTTCGATCACGGCGACCGACTTACCACTTTTGGCTGCCTGCATCGCGGCGCCCTCGCCGCCGGGACCGGTGCCGATCACAATCACGTCGAAATGTTTGGGGGGCATGAAAACAACAGCGATGTCAGGATCAGTACTGTCCGGCTAAAGTCGCCGGAGCTTTACGAATCATTCGATAAATACGGGACTTTGTTGCGTCCATGAGCGCGCACGATTTCAACTCGATAGGTCAGAATCGACTGCGGGAGAGGAAGTATTCCACGCAGTCGAGTTTGACAAATGCACTCGGGACAATTCGTGTTCGCGCAACTCCTGGACTTTCTGCCACGGCACGAGTTCAACGCGTGCGTGCGACGATACGGCGGCGACCGTCGTCCTCGCGGGTTCACCTGTCGCGACCAGTTCTTGTGCTTGGCGTTTGCTCAGTTGACGTTTCGCGAAAGCCTGCGGGACATCGAGACGTGTCTGCGAGCGCTGGGTCCAAAACTCTATCACGCCGGATTTCGCAGTCAGATTTCGCGCAGCACACTGGCCGATGCGAACCGTACGCACGACTGGCGAATCTACGCCGACTTCGCCCAAGTATTGATTGGCCGCGCGAGGGTGCTGTACGCCAACGAGCCGCTCGGAATCGCTCTGGAACAGACGGCCTACGCCCTCGACTCCACGACCGTCGATTTGTGTTTGAGTCTTTTTCCCTGGGCGAAATTTCGCCGGAGGAAAGGCGCGGTGAAGCTGCATACACTGCTGGATCTTCGAGGCTCGATCCCCTGTTTTGTGCATATTTCCCACGGAAAAATGCACGATGTGACGGTGCTCGACCATTTGCCGATCGAGCCGGGAGCGTTCTACGTCATGGATCGCGGGTACGTCGATTTCCAACGCTTGAATCGCTTCACGCTGGCCGGGGCATTCTTTGTGACGCGAGCCAAGCGGAACCTCGATTGCACACGTCGGGAAAGCCGCGAGGTCGACAAAGCGACGGGCTTGCGCAGCGACCAGACAGTCGTCCTCTCCGGACCGAAATCGTCTCGCCTTTATCCGGGTCCGCTTCGGCGCATCGCCTTCTACGACGTCGACACCGATCGACGGTTCGTGTTCATGACCAACAACTTCGCACTCCCGGCACTGACGATTCCCCACCTGTACAGGTCGCGGTGGCAAGTCGAGCTGTTCTTCAAATGGATCAAACAGAATCTGCGAATCAAGGCGTTCTATGGCAACACCGACAACGCGGTGAAGACGCAGGTCTGGATCGCGATCAGCGTGTACGTCCTCGTGGCGATCGTCCGTCGGGAGTTGAAGGTTGAGAAGACACTCAGCGAGATTTTACAAATTCTGAGCGTGACACTCTTCGAGAAAACCCCCTTGTTTCAG
>DASZPI010000373.1:0-2771 GCA_035550355.1 Pirellulales bacterium | reverse complement strand
TGCTAAAGTGCTCGCGCAAGACAAACTCGATCTTCCGTCTTAGCGACCGCGTGATCGCGATCAACGGGTTGATCGGCGACTACGCCGCACAGCGCAACCACAGCGTCTCGGTGATCCCCAACTGTGTCGACACTGCGAAGTACGTCCCTGCTCCACGCCTGGCCGATGCGACGGTGCGGTTGGTGTGGATGGGAAGTCACAGCACGATGCAAAACCTGAAATCGATCGCCGGACCGATCCGGCGTCTCCAGGCGTTGGGCAACGTGCCGTTGCGCGTGATCGGCGCGGGCGACCCTGGCCTGCCCGATCTCCAGGTCGAAACCCATCAATGGAGTGCCGACACCGAAATCGATTCGCTCCGCGATTGCGATATCGGGCTCGTACCCTTGCCCGACCATCCCTGGAACCAGTGGAAGTTCTTCTACAAAACCATCCAATACATGGCGATGGGAATGCCGGTGGTTGCCCGACGCATGGGATCGAATTCTGAGGTAATCGAGCACGGCGTCGATGGCTTCCTGGTCGATGACGAGGCGCAATGGTACGAGTCGCTGCAAACCTTGATCGCCGATCGCAGCCTTCGCCAGCGGATGGGGGCCGCGGCCCGAGCAAAGGTCATCGAGCGCTATTCGTTCGAATCGCAAATGCCGCGTATGGTCGATGTATTCGAGCAAGTGTTGCAAAGCAAGCGTGCCACGCAGCACCACGCTCGGCTTGGTCAAGCGTCGTGCTAAGATCGCAGCGTATGGGTCGTATCCGCAACACATTGACCATGCTCGCCGCGGTACTGATGGCCGCGTTGCCGTCGACCCTGCGAGTGTGCATTTACCGTTGGTGCTACGGGTACACGATCGGCCGCAACGTGCAGATCGGCTTCGGCACGGTGCTGCTGCGCGTGCGCCGTTGCACGCTCGGCGACGGCGTCCGCATTCGGTCGTTCAACCTGTTCGTCGATTGCGCCGAGCTGCGCATCGGCGACCAGGCGTACATCGGCTTCTTCAACATCTTCCGCGGCGGCGAACGGATTGAAATCGGACCCTACGCCACGATCCTGCGCACCAACGTCATCAACTCGATCGTCGATCGCGACGTGGTCGGCAATCCGACACCGATTTTTACCCTGGGCGCCGGCGCAACGGTCACAACCGGCCACTGGCTCGACTTCACCGATCGCATCACGATCGGCGCTCATGCGATTGTCGGCGGGCGGAACTCGTCGCTGTGGACGCACAACCGCCAGCGATCGCGGGGCATTACCGTAGGGCCGCATTGCTACCTGGGCTCCGAAATCCGCATCGCCCCCGGGGTCGAGCTCGGCCCCTGCTGCATCGTCGCGCTCGGATCGGTGCTGTTGGGGCGTGGCGATACCAATGCTTGCCAGCTTTGGGCGGGTAATCCGGCCACGGTGTTGCGCGAGCTAACCGACCACGACCTGTTCCTGGTCACACGAAAGACCCGCCGCGACATTCCCGACGAACTGGTCCGTGCTACGCTTCCTCTGGAAGTCCAGCGGCGACTGTCGGCCGACGAGGTCGCCGTCGTGCCGGTCGAACACCAACTCGACGACGCATCGCGTTCGGCCGAGGTCAGCGGCTAAGCGAGAAACAGGACCGGGCTGATGTGCGGAATTGCCGGGATCGTCGACCTGCGCCAAGTCGCGCCCCCGCGTGCCGATCTCGAGCGCTTGTGCCGCGCGTTGGCGCACCGTGGGCCCGATGACGAAGGCTTCTACGCCAGCGGCCCCGTGGCGCTGGGGCAGCGGCGGTTGAGCATCATCGACCTGGCCTCGGGCAAGCAGCCGCTGTCGAACGAAGACGGCCGCGTGTGGATCACCTTCAACGGCGAGATCTACAACTTCCACGAGTTGCGCGACCAGCTCGAAGCGCGCGGCCATCGCTTCGCCACGCACAGCGACACCGAAGCGATCGTCCACGCGTACGAAGAGTACGGCCCCAGTTGCGTCGAGCACCTGCGCGGCATGTTCGCCTTCGCCATCTGGGACGAAAATCAGCAGACGTTGTTCCTGGCGCGCGACCGGGTCGGCAAGAAGCCGCTGTTCTACGCCTTGGCCGACGGCGTGTTCGTGTTCGCCTCCGAGTTGCAGGCCCTCGTCACGCATCCGGCCGTGCGACGCACGCTCGACCCCACCGCCATCGACGACTACCTGACCTACGGCTACATTCCCGCCCCCAAGTCGGTGTTCGTCGGTGTGCGCAAGCTCGAACCGGCCCACCATCTCACACTGAATCTGCGCCACCCGAGCGACCCGCTCGGCCAACCCCAACGCTACTGGCGGCTCGAGTATCGTCCGAAGCTGCATGTGACCGATGCCGAGGCCAGCGAGCAACTGCTCGAGGTGCTGAACGAGGCCATTCGCCTGCGGATGATCGCCGACGTGCCGCTGGGCGCGCTGCTCAGCGGTGGCGTCGATTCGAGCGTGGTCGTGGCCTTGATGAGCCGCATGTCGAGCCAGCCGGTCAAAACGTTTTCGATCGGCTTCGACGACCGCGCGTTCAACGAACTGCCCTACGCGCGACGGGTGGCCGAGCGCTACGGCACCGATCATCACGAGCTGATCGTGCATCCGCAGGCAACCGAGGTGCTGCCCACGCTGGTGCGACACTACGGCGAGCCGTACGCCGACTCTTCCGCGATTCCGTCGTACTACGTCGCCCAAATCACGCGCCAGCATGTGACCGTGGCGCTGAACGGCGACGGCGGCGACGAGGCCTTCGCCGGCTATCAGCGTTATTACGCGGACCGGATGGCGG
>DASZPI010000372.1:0-3138 GCA_035550355.1 Pirellulales bacterium | reverse complement strand
TCGTCAGCCGAGCGGCTGGTATTCGAACCGCGGAAACTAATCTCGGAGCGCTCATCGGCTTGCCGTGCGCGCAATTCACGCCCGGCTCGTCTTGTGGGCCGCGTTTGCGACACTGCGCATGCACAACGGCATCAAGACCGTCTGTCGCGTGAGCCGATGCTCTAGATAACGGGTAACGTTTATGCGGATACGAGTGGTTGTGCCGGTTGATGCTGGCAAGCTCCATCCCGCTTGCTCCCGTCGGCAGGGCTGGCAAGGCGGTTTGAATGAATGCGCCACTCTTCAGACAAGCAATGCTGCTGGTCGCGTTCGTGGCGCAGCCGATTGCCGGTTACGGCCAAGTGGCAGTGCCGGCTGCATCCCCTGCCGGGCCCGCGGCTCCCTTGCCGCCGCCAGTCGCGTATCGACCAATCACCCCGACGGCGCAGGCCTTTCGACCGCCGGATCTGTTTTCCACCACGGCAAGCGCTCGGATGGTCCCGCGATTGCCGAGCGCCGTGCATTCAGCCTCGACGCTGACGCCGCGGCCTGCCGGCCTGCCAATGCAGCCGAGCGGCGCGGCCAGTGCGGCGAGCATTTCCGCTCCGCCGGCAGTCGGCCCCGCAGCGGCCGCGCCCGCCATGGTCGCTGCAATTGCGGCCCCGCCGACGGCGCCGCCTTCGCAACCACCGGTGTTCGACCTTACCGTCGTTGGCGCGGGAGGCGAAGCCCGGCCTGTGATGGCAACCATGCCTTCGGCGCCGCCTGGCCCTTCAGCGTCCGCCGTGCCGAGCGTGGCATCGGCCCCTGACGCTGTTTCGCCGGTGGCAACCACCGCCGAGCAAGGCGGCTTGCAACAAGTGGCATTCCAAGATCAAGAACCTTCGAGTCCGTTGGCAGAGCAAGGCCTGAGCGAAGAGGGCTTTGCTGCGGTGCTCCGACGTTTGGGGAGCGTGGAAGGGCTGCTCAAGCAAGGGATCGGGCCGGCGTACCCGATGTTCCGCGTGACCGGCTTCATGCAACTCGACACCGGCATGTTCAGCCAGGACGACCAAAGCAAAGCGATCTATTCCAACATCCAAAACGGCACCGATTTTCGCCGCGCTCGCCTGGCGGCCGCCGGAGCGGTTACCGAGCAAACCAAGTACTGGCTCGAAGTCGATTTTGCCGGCGCGGGCCGGCCCAGCTTCATGGATGTGTGGGGCGAGCAAAGCGACCTGCCGTTTTTTGGCAGTATCCGGATCGGCCAATATCGTCAGCCCATCACGCTCGACGCGGCGGTGAACGTCCGCCATCTCGAGTTCATGGAGTATTCGTCGGCGTTCTCGGCTTTCGATCCGTTCCGCCGCGTCGGCATCGAATCGTGGTTCCTGACCGAAGACGATCGGACGTTTATCAACTACAGCCTCTACGGCACCGGAATCACGTTCTACAACGGCACGAACCCGAGCAACGGCGAAACCGTGTACAACTCGCTGGGCGTCGATAATCGAAATGCTGCAACGCTCAGCGACGGCGGGGCATCGTTTGCGCTGCGCGGAACGCACTTGTTGTACTGGGACGAGCCGACCGAAGGACGCTATTTCCTGCAACTAGGCGGCGGCTACAACTTCAGCCAGATCGGCGGCAAGAGCACCGTCGGGCCCGACGCGCGCACCTACCAGGCCCAAAGCATCCCCGAATTGTTCGTCGGCGACAGCGTCACGGGCGGCACCACGGCCGGCGGCACGCCAAGCACGCTGAACACCGGCCGCTTTCTGGCCAACAACTTCAGCATTTACCATGTCGAAGCGTGCGGCAATTACGGGCCCGCACACTTTCAATCCGAATTCGTCGCCACCGTCGTCAGCCAGGTTGCCGGCCCGCAGGTGCTTCTCGACGGCGCGTACTTTCAGACGGGCTATTTCCTGACTGGTGAGAACGCCGGCTACAACAAGTACATGGGGGCGATCGACTACAGTGTGAAGCCGTATACCAATTTCTTCGGCCTGGGGCGTCGACGCTGGATTGGCGGCTGGGGCGCTTGGGAGCTGGCAGGCCGCGCCTCGTACCTGAACCTTTACGGCGGCGACATCCTTGCCCGAAATCAGGTGGCGCTGCCCGGCTCGGCTCCGGTCGCGCCCAACCAGGCCACAAACCCCAACCCCTTCACCGTCATCCCGGGCGGCGGCGGCATCAATCAAGGCCAGATGGTGAACCTGACCCTCGGCATCAACTGGTGGTGGAACCAATACACGCGGCTCACCTTTAATTACATCTGCAGCATGGTCAAAAGCAATAACGGCGGCGATAACTCCACGCCCATCGTCGGTGTCGCGCCCTATATCAACTACGGCTACAACACGACAAACATTTTCGCCGGTCGGTTTCAGATCGAGTTCTGAGCCGAACCGTGCCGACGAATAGCACGGCACCGATCGAACCGCACGCCTGAAACTTGTCGGCAACTCGCAAGTGCCTTCGCGACGTCCGCCAGACGAAACCTGGCGAGTGCACGCCTCACTCGCCAGGTTGGGGCTGAGCGGGCAGCGGCAGCAAGTCGGTCTTCGGATCGTCCCCCCGATCGTCCGGCAGCTCCTTCAATTTCGGCGTCAGCACCAGCGTGACCGGCGTGTCCTGGGGCGGAATCTCGGCCGTATTCGCCTCGAACATCAGCGCGTCGTTCGATTGGCTGCTCTCGATCGGCAGATCGAGCATGGCGCTGGTAAAGTTCGACACGCAAATAAAGTCCCCGTCCTCCGCCTGGTAGTGTCGCTGGCCGTTGGCCGGGTCGACCCAGAACCCGCTGCCGGCGAACACCCATGGTTGATCCATCAGCTTGTTGGTCCTGAGATTTCGTAACCAATCCTGCGCGCGAATTTTTCGCCGCTTGCCACTCGCGTCGCTCCAGTAAACGGTGATGCCAATCTCCGTGCCGCGCGCCGGAACGTAGGCCGGCACAAACCGCGCGGGGTTGCCCGGCTCGGCGCCGGCAGCGATCAACGCGGCATGGACGATGTAGGCTTCGGTCGGCACCGCGACGATCGACTCGTGCTCTTTGGTCCGCCGCAGGCAGGCGAACATTTCCATCTGCCCTTCGCGCAAGCAGACCTGGCCGACGACGATCACGCGCTTGTTCGCCGCATCGAGCCAGACGGGATATTTCGCCGACAGGCGTTT
>DASZPI010000371.1:0-12826 GCA_035550355.1 Pirellulales bacterium | reverse complement strand
CGATATGCGCACCGATGTGTGTTGGTACGCGCCGCGACTGCATGGCGGTTGGCAGTGGGTGGCGATAGCCGTGGTGCTCCTGGGATTCGCCCTGCCGTTCGGCTTGTTGTTGCTTCGCCGCGTGAAACAAAGCCGCAAAGCACTGGGCGCGACGGCAGGGCTCATTTTGTTCATGCACCTGGTGTTCATGAACTGGCAAGTGCTGCCGTCATTTCGAGCCCCCGACCTGGCGCAGCATTGGATGGACTTACTGATGCCCGTCGGCTTGGGATGCATGTGGTGGGCAACGTTCGTGCGCCAGTTGGCTGCGCACCCCAAGGTCGTCGCGCACGACGACAATCGGGCCGAAGCCGAGCACCTGCAAGCCAGCGATGTGGAGGAACGGGCGTGGGAGGAGTCGTTGGCGCATGGCTAAACGCAATCCAACGAATCAACGGCGACAGCGGGCAGGACGATCGCGATGGCGTTGGCTGTTGGCACCGGCCATTGGCTTTGCCGGTGGCGTGGGATTCGCGCTGCTCGGATTCATCAAGCTCGTGCGGAAGATCTTGGCCCCGGCTCCCACGCCGCCCGGCGACGAAACCGTGATTCGCTCGACATCGCGAACCGACAACTCCGCGCCCTCGGCCTTGGTGCCGCTGGAGAAAACCGACCAACCGGAAGTGCGGTATCCCGACGGCCGCATCGAGCACCCTTGGGTTCGCCACGAGATGCGCGACGTGTACGCGGGGCGCATCCTTGCCGTGCTGGTCGTGGTGACATTGTTGTCGAGCGCGCATTTCTATTCGTTCAGGCGCTGGTTTCGCGATTACGAAGGATTGCCGCCCCGGCACGATCAAGCGACCTACGAAACACGCGGCAGCAGCGCCCTGCCCCGCCCGCCGGAGCTCGAACAGATCGGCCGTCTCGAGGACGACCCGCGTCCCAATGCGTTCTTACGGCAACAACAGGCCGAGCGGGCGCTCGATCGTTACGCTTCCGGCGACGAGCCGGGATTCGTACAGATTCCGATCGCACGGGCGATCGAGCTGCTGCCCGATCGTGTGCGATCGCGAACTGAACCCGCGCCAGCGGCGAAGAGCCAAGGTCTCGTCGATGCGGGAGAGCCAAACTCGGGGCGATTGCTGCAAGGAGCCGCGCCATGATCCGCGCCGCAGTCGTATTCATTGTCTTGTCGTCGGCCCACCTCGTGGCCGCGCAGTCGTCGCTCCCCAAATCGCTTAAAGACGTCGGGTTTGATCAGCGGCTCAACGAGCAGGTCCCGCTCGACCTGAGGTTTGTCGACGAGCGGGGCCGCGACGTTCGCCTAGGCGAATACTTTGCACCGGGGCGGCCGGTGATCCTGGTGCTGGCGTACTACCGCTGCCCGATGCTCTGCACGATGGTGCTCAACGGGCTGGTGCGCGGCTTGATCGACGTGCCGTTCACCGCCGGGCGCGAGTTCGATGTGGTGGTGGTGAGTTTCGACCCGCGCGAGAAGCCGCCACTGGCTGCGGCAAAGAAGCAGACCTACGTCGAACGCTATGCCCGCGCCGAGGCCAGCGACGGCTGGCACTTTCTTACCGGCAGGCCCGAGGCGATCGCGGCACTGACCCAAGCCGTCGGCTTTCGCTACGCCTACGACACCGAACGTGACCAGTTCGCGCATGCCAGCGGCATTGTGATGCTGACCCCAGTAGGCCGGATCGCCCGCTACTTTTACGACGTGCAGTTTCGGCCCCGCGATCTGCGCCTCGGGCTGGTCGAATCCTCGCAGGGAAAGATCGGCTCGGCAGTGGATCAGGTATTGCTGTTCTGCTTCCATTACGAGCCGACCGAAGGGCGCTACGGCACGGCGGTGCTGCGCTTCGTGCGAATCGGCGGCGTGCTGTCGATGCTTGGCCTGGTGGCGCTCGTCGGCCTGCTGCGCCGCCGCGATCCGCGCCGTGCTGCCGGCGCAGGAGGCGATGCATGACCTCCGATATCGCACTCTTCCCGCGACAAGCTACGGTCGGCGCCTACGAGGTCGATCTGCTGTTCACGTTTTTGATGATCGTGTGCGGCGGCGTGGGGCTGCTGGTGGCCGTGCTGCTGATCTTCTTTTCGATTTACTACCGCCGTCGCCCCGGCGAAACCGAGACGCCTCCCGAGACACGGGCGTCGCACGCGCTCGAGTGGTTCTGGACGCTGACGCCGGCCGCGATCTTCGTAGTGATGTTTCTCTGGGGGGCGAAACTGTATCTCGATACGTTTCGCGCCCCGGCCGACGCGATGCCGATTTTTGTCGTCGCCAAGCAGTGGATGTGGAAGTTCCAGCATCCCGCGGGACAGCGCGAGATCAACACACTGCACCTGCCGATCGGTCAGCCCATCAAGCTGTTGCTCACCAGCGAGGACGTGATCCACAGCTTCTTCGTGCCCGAGTTTCGCGTGCACATGGACGCGCTGCCCGATCGTTACACCAGCGTGTCGTTCGAGCCGACCACCCCGGGTGAGTATCACCTGTTCTGCTCGCAGTACTGCGGCACCAACCACGCCGGCATGGTTGGCAAGGTCGTGGTGATGGAAGCGGGCGACTACGGCCGCTGGCTTGCCGAGCGGGCGGAGGGATCGCTGGCGCTGGAGGGGCGCAAGGTGTTCCTGAAGTATCGCTGCATTAGTTGCCACAGTGCCGACCAAAACGCGCGTGCGCCGGTGCTCGAGGCGCTGTTTGCGCGGCGAGTGCATCTGGCCGACGGCCGCACCGTGACCGCCGGCGAGAATTACCTGCGCGAATCGATTCTGAATCCCGACGCCAAGGTGGTGGCCGGCTACCAGGCGATCATGCCGACCTTCCAAGGGCAGATCGGCAGCGAGGAGTTGAATGCCGTGATTGCCTGGATCGAATCGCTGGAACCGGGCGGCACGCCGACGCGCGTCGAAGACTATGGCCCGCCGGCCGCGACACCAGCGATCACACCGGAGCCAGCAACACGATGAGCACCGAACGATGAGCACCACACAATGAGCACCGAACAATGAGCACCGCACTGCTGGAACCCGCGCCGGCGTTTGTGCCCCGCCCTGCGCAGCGCTCGACCTACCTGAATGTCGCGCATGGAGTCATGTCGTGGCTGCTGACCAAGGACCATAAGCGGATCGCGCTGATGTTCCTGGCGGTGATCACGGTCATGTTCTTCATCGGCGGGTTCGCGATCAGCATCGCCCGCTTAAACCTGCTGAGCCCCGAAGGCGGGCTGGTCGAGGCTGATACGTACAACCGGCTGTTCACGCTGCACGGCGTGATCATGGTCTGGTTCTTCCTGGTGCCGGTTGTGCCTAGCGTGCTGGGCAACTTCTGCTTGCCGATGATGATCGGCGCCAAGGATCTGGCCATGCCGCGGCTGAACCTGCTGAGTTTTTACCTGTACCTGCTCGGCGCGGCCTGGACGCTGTTCGCCATGCTCGCCGGCGGCGTCGACACGGGTTGGACGTTCTACACGCCATACAGCACGCATTCTTCGCACTACAACGTCGTGCCAACGATGATCGGCATTGTGGTCGCTGGTTTCTCGTCGATGGCGACTGGAATCAACTTTGTGGTCACCACGCACTGGATGCGCGCGCCAGGGCTGACCTGGTTCCGCTTGCCGATTTTTGTGTGGACGCTGTATGCCACCAGCCTGATCCTACTGCTGGCCACGCCGGTGCTGGCCATGGCGTTGCTGCTGGTGGCGATCGAACGCCTGTGGCAGATCGGCATCTTCGACCCGGCCTTGGGTGGCGACGTGCTGCTGTTTCAGCACTTGTTCTGGTTCTATTCGCATCCGGCGGTGTACGTCATGATCCTGCCGGGCATGGGCATCGTCAGCGAGATCATCCCCTGCTTCGCCCGCAAAAAGCTGTTCGGCTACACGTTTGTCGCCTATTCGAGCTTCGGCATCGCGGCACTGGGCTTTTTGGTGTGGTCGCATCACATGTTTGTGGCCGGCATTTCTGCCTACTCGGCGTTGATCTTCTCCAGTCTCAGCTTTCTGGTCGCGGTCCCATCGGCAATCAAGGTCTTCAACTGGACCGCAACCCTGTTCCGCGGCTCGATCGCGTTCGAAACGCCGATGCTGTTTGCCTTGGGATTCGTCGCATTGTTCACGGCGGGCGGACTCACGGGATTGTTCCTGGCGTCGCTGGGCATCGACATGCACGTGCACGACACGTACTTCGTGATCGCGCATTTTCATTTCATCATGGTCGGCGGCATGGTGATGGCCTACATGGGCGGGCTGCACTACTGGTGGCCTAAAATCACCGGGCGGCTGTACTCGCGGTTCTGGTCGCGGCTGTGCGCGATCATTATCTTTGTCGGCTTCTTCCTGACGTTCCTGCCGCAGTTTGTCGTTGGCTACAACGGCATGCCGCGGCGATACCACAAGTACGTTCCTGAATTCCAATTGTGGAACGTGCTGTCGACGGCCGGTGCGTCGATCCTCGGCGTCGGGTACGTCATGCCGCTGCTGTACCTGCCGCTGGGCTTCAAGTACGGCAAGCTCGCGGGCCCCAACCCGTGGCGCGCCACGGGGCTCGAATGGCAAACGCCATCGCCGCCGCCAAAAGACAACTTCGACCAGACGCCGATCGTGGTGCGCGATCCGTACCTGTATCACTTGGACAAAGCGCAAAATGAGCCCTGACCATGCTCTGCTGACTAACGACGAACGCGCCCTGTTCGAGTACTCGATGCTCAAGCGGCATCGGCTCGAAGAGCAGTTTGAAAATCTCGAGCAGCAAACTCATGCCGCCAGCACCGGCATGTGGGTGTTCTTGGGCACCGAAGTGATGTTCTTCGGCACGCTGTTCACCGGGTTGGCGATCTACCGCTTTCTGTACGGCACCGCATTCGAGCATGCGAGCGTCGAGTTGAATTGGATCATCGGGGGCATCAACACCATCGTGCTGCTCGTCAGCAGCGGCACGATCGTGCTCGCCTTGCATTTCGCCCGCGCCGATCGAAGCCGCGTGGCGGCTTGGCTGCTGATCGTCACCGCGCTGTTGGGACTACTGTTCCTGGGGCTCAAAGGCTACGAGTACTACGACGACTACGATCAGCAGCTGATTCCCGGCTGGACCTTCGACGAGCACGACTGGATCGACCGGGGCCTGACCGCCGAGCAGGTGCCCCACGTCCAGCTATTCCTGGTGTTCTATTGGGTGATGACGGCGTTTCATGCGCTGCACGTGACGATCGGTATCGCCGCCGTGGCAATCGTTGCGGCGCTCGCGTGGCGAGGCCACTTTTCTTCGACCTACTACGCACCGGTCGACGTGTTGGCACTGTATTGGCACTTCGTCGACGTCGTTTGGATTTTCCTGCTGCCGATGCTGTATCTGGAAGGAACGCACGCGCTGGCAGCGGGTTGAGGAACGCACATGGCTGAACCAATGCATTCGGTGAAGACGTACCTGACGGTGCTCGTCGCGTTGATTGTGCTGACGATCGCCACGGTGGCCGTGTCGTTCGTGCCGCTCGAAGGACATTGGCACCTGGCCGCGGGCGTCGGCATTGCGGTACTCAAGGCGTCGCTGGTGGCGGTGTTTTTCATGCACCTGTTTGCGGGGCCGCGCGTCGTGGTGCTCACGGCGATCGTGGCCTGTTTCTGGCTCGGCATCTTGGGCGTGCTCAGCTTCAGCGATTACCTGACACGCGGCGAGTGGCCGTCGGTCCCAGGACATTAGTAATCAGAGGCCGATCCGATGCAGCGCGCCCAACGATTGGCCGATCCTGAGTCGCGGCTTGCCATCGGCCTGGTGCCGACGGTGCTGGCGAGCATCGGCTGCGTGTTGTTCTTCCTGCCGATTCTTGCGATTCCGATCTCGGCGATCGCGCTGGTGGCAGCGGTCGCCGGCATCGCACTCTTGGCAAGGCGGCGTGATTTCGCGCTGCGCTGGGCACTGCTCGGCCTGGCACTTTCCCTCGGCGCGCTGAGCGCCGCGCTGGCGTTGAACCTCGATGCTCACGGACTCGAACCAGGCCGCCAAGTGCCGCCGCCTTGGCAAGCCGTCCCCGGACGGCCGACGGTGCCGCCCCCAGCGCGGACCTTCACGCCAAGTTCCGCCGAACACACATCTCTGACGCCTGCGAACAAGGAGTCTTTCGACCCGTGATCGCCGCATCGACGATGTTCGTACTTTGTCTGATGCTGAGCATTATCTCGAGCATCGTGTTTTCGCGCTGCCTCGACCGGATCGGCGCCCGGCTGAATTTCTCGCCGAACCTGCTCGGCTTGGTCGCGGCAATTGGCGCTGACGCCCCCGAGATTACTTCGCTCGCCTCGGCGCTGGCCTTTGGGCACCACGAGTTGGGAATGGGAGTGATCTTCGGGTCGAACATCTTCAACTTGGCGGGACTATTTGGCCTAAGTGCTGTAATTTCAGGCAGAGTGGTGATCGGCCGGATGGGAATGCTGCTCGACGGCATTGCCGCGCTGGCTGTGACCTCGATCGGGGCGGCGGTGGTCTTGCGGGCGATCAGCGGCTGGCTTGGATTGGTGTTGCTGGTCGTCGTGCTGGGAGTGTTCCAGGCGGCGCTGGCAATGGGAGTCGGATCGAAGCGTTATTTGAGCTTTCTGTCGCGCGATGCAAAGACAGCCGTATCGATCGCCGCAGCGCAAGCCGAACGCGCGGCCCGTGAAGACCGGACGCCGCCAAAGGCGTGCGAAACGGATGCGCTAGCAGCCATTCCGGCGCTCGTGTCGGTTGTCGTCGCCAGCTACGGGCTCGTCGCATCCGCGGTCGCTCTTAGCGAGCGCTGGCGTCTGCCACACATCGTCGTCGGGGTTTTGATTCTGGCCGTGCTGACCAGTATTCCCAACATGATTGCCGCCATCCGGCTGGCCACCAGCGGTCGCGGTTCGGCGGTGGTGAGCGAATCGTTGAATAGCAATAGCATCAACATTTTGGCAGGGATTTGCGTGCCGGCGATCATCTTCGGACAGCAGTCGCCCTCGCACGCCGCGATGCTCTCGGTATGGTGGCTGCTGGCGATGACCGCCTTCGGAGTTGCGCTGGCGTGTCGCCATGGCGGCCTGTCGCGGCTGGGAGGCGGCCTCTTGATTGCAATTTACCTGGCGTATTTGGGAGTGATCTTGTCGACGGGCGCGTAATCCGAGCGCGAGCCGCGCGTTGCCGCACCAGCGAGTACAAAATGGCGCGGTGATCGACCTACCGCCAATCGCCCGAAAGGACGAACGCGGCCCAGTAGAACGGCGATAAACCATTGGGCGGATCGTTTGCACCACGGTCTACGGTCGGGGCATCGAGCATGAGTCCGCGATTGCCTTGGTCGCGCAAGAGCCAGATCTGAGCTTCTCGCAGGGCGGCGAGCTTGCCCATTTTTTTGTCCCACAGATTCTCGTAGAAGCGTTGCATGAGCCGGCTGGTCGCAGCGTCGGGCACTTTCCACAGGCTGGCGACAACCGTCTTCGCCCCCGCCACTTGAAAGGAGCGTTGCAGGCTCAACAACCCTTCGCCGGCGGCCGCTTGCCCCAAGCCCGTCTCGCAGGCCGAGAGCACTACGGTGTCGACGCGCGATAAGTCGAGCGCCGCCACTTCCAAGGCCGTGAGGATCCCGTCGTCGTTGCCCGTCGATGGCGGCGCGTTGGCGCCGGCAAACGCCAACCCGGACAGCAATCCGAAACTGACAGGCTCGGGCGAAAATTGCGTCGAGCGCGCCGCCGTTTCCGTGGAAGCAAAAAAGCCGTGCGTGATCAGGTGGATCCAAGGATACTGCGGCGCCTCGTGGCGGAAGGCGGCTTCGGTCGCCTTGCTGCGACGCAACACTTGCACGGAGCCATTGGCGTCGGCTTGCTCGTACCAGTCGCGAATCGAGGACAGCTCGCTTTGGGCCGCCGCCAGCCTGCCAAAGTGCAACGGCTGGCCGACCGGCGGGCGGCTGGCTGCGGCGCGCGGGGCCGGCAGCTCGGGTGCCCGCTGCGGATCGTCGCCGTAGTCGATATCGCCGGCCAAAAGCAGCGAATCGGGCGGTCCGACATGCGTTTCATGCCGGAGTAGTTCTGGTAACAACTGCGGGATGGGAATCACGGCGATGGCACGCTCTTCGACCAAAAACGTGCCGGACCTTTCACCCGGCAGCGCACTCCACGGCAACTGGGCTAACGCCCCGTCGGGCGAGATGAGCACCGACTCGATGCCAGACAACTGCGACACCAGCGGCTGCCACAGCAGGCGACGGAGCTCGGCTCCCGGAGGTTTGCCATCGCTGGCCGGTAGCGCACCATACCCATCGCGCCAGGCGGCGATCAACGCTCCGATCGTTGCACTTCCACCCAGCGGCACACAAACCACGCCCTGGTCGCCGCGCACCACGAACGCCACCACCCGCCGTTCCCAGATTGGCTTCTTCCGTTTTTCCGTCGAGGGGACGTAGTGGTCATATTCGAGCAGATCGACCAGCGCTGTGTTCGAGGGAATTGACCGGCGCAGGTCGTCGAGCGAGACATGGCGCTCGGCCCAATTGCGATGAAACTCGGAATCAAGTTGAGACAACCGCTCTTGCAGATCGTCGACCGACTCGATCAATTCGCGCAACGTGTTCTGGACGCTCGCTGCCTCGGCGGGCTTGGGCACATAACGGTACAGCGCGGCTAGACGCCGGCTTTTCGTGTCCAGATCGGCAAACAGACGCCCCAGCTCGGAATCTTTGTCGGCGGCCAATGCCCGCTGCCTGGCGCGAACCAATTGTTGCTGGGCCGAAACGCTCCCTTTCCAGGCAGCCAGCTCGGTGTAGAGTTCATCCGGTGGAATACCCGCAGCCAGCGCCGCCGAAACGTAGTTGTCCAACGCCCATCGACGCTGGCTGGTCATGGTCAACTGCTGCCGCTCCGACTGCACTGCCGCCGTGAGATCAAGCTCCCGTCGTTGGATTCCGACGGCTCTGCGGAGCAGCTGCTCAGCCTCGCCGGGCCGGCCTGTGGCCAGCTCCAGAATCGCCAGGTTGTTTAAGCTCGTCGCGTAATCGGGATGCATCTCGCCGAGTGCATGCTTGCGAATCTCCAAGGCTTGCCGGTACAGCGGCTCGGCGCGCGCGTAATCCCCGGTAGTGTCGTACAGCAAGGCAAGGTTGCTCAGGCTTAAGGCAAAGTCGGGATGACCTTCGCCAAGCATTTGCCTGCGTATTTCCAGAGCCTGATTCAGCAATGGTTCGGCCCGCGCGTAGCTGTCGATGGCCGAATACAACTGTGCCAAGTTGTTCAGGCTTTGCGCGTAGTCAGGGTGCATCTCGCCGAGCGCTTGCTTGCGGATCTCCAACGCCTGCCGGTACAGCGTCTCGGCCTGCGCATAATCCCCTTGGTTAAAGTACAGAATCGCCAGGTTATTCAGGCTCCGGGCGTAATCGGGATGCATCTCACCATGGACTTGCTGCTCTATTTTCAACGCTTGCTTGAACAGCGGCTCGGCCCGTCCGTAGTCGCCCATGACCGAGTACAGCTCGGCCAGGTTATGCATACTCTGCGCGTATTCGGAGTTCGTCTCGCCGAGCGCCTGCCTGCGAATTTCCAAGGCCTGCTTGTAGAGTGGCTCAGCCCGTACATACTGGCCCTGGTTGTAGTACAGCGTGGCCAGGCAGCTCAGGCTTGTCGCGTACAGCGGGTGCGTTGGGCCCAGCGCATGCTCCGTGATGTTCGCGGCCTGTCGGTAGAGCGGCTCGGCACGTTCGTAGTCGCCCATGTTGTCGTACATGGTTGCCAAGTTGTGTAGGCTCATGGCGTAGTGCGGATGCATTTCGCCGAGCGTTTGCTTGCGGATTTCCAAAGCTTTCCGATCTGCGGCTTCAGCGCGCTTGGCGTCGCGCAACTCGTTGTGCAGAAAACCCAGCCACATCCACGTAACTGCGACCAGGTGATGCGTGTCGCCGAGCACTTGCCGGCGAAGCGTGAGCGACTGGTCGACCAACGGCACGGCCTCGCGGTATTTGCCTTGGCCAGAAAGCCGAATCGCGTCGGATAATAATCGATCGGCGCTGCTCAGTTGAACGCGCTGCCGCTCGTTGAGCTTGGCCCAGCGTTCGATGTCGGACGCCAGCAGGCGAAGATCGGTCGTGCGCCAGGCGTCTTTGCCGTTTGCTGTCTCGCAAATCTCGAGTGCTTGGGACACGGCGGCCCGCGCGTCGGCCCAGTTCGCGCGATCGCGATGGAGCTCCGCTATTTTTTCCAAAGCTTGTAACTCGCCCTCGGACTTTGCGCCGAAGATGGTTCGTTGCAGTTCGATGACTGCGGCAAATCGCGCCAAGGCCGCCTCGAGTTTACCCTCGGCACGAAGCTGGTTAGCTTCTTTCCACACTCGATCGCGCTCGGCGAGTTTCGCCGCGCGGTCGCCATCGCTGCTCTGAGAGACTGGCGGCTCTGCGCATGCGACCGTTACCGGTGTCCAAAGGCAGACCACCAGCAATGCCGTGCGACCAGCCATCACCACGGCAGCGCGATTTCGGTCGATCCAATTCATCCTTCCTCCGCGACAACACCCACGGGCCACTGTACCGATCCTAACTCGCCTAAAGGACCAAGCCAAATCAGCTAGTCGTGACGCAGGCGTGCTGGCTTAACGGCGGCCGTCTTGCAGGACTCTCGGCACGCGACCAGCGACACGGGGCCGATACTTTGACGCCCCAACCGCGCATAACGTTTGTCACTCTCGCGACGCCGGGCCGCTACATCGATTCGTGCCAAGGAGAAGGTCTGCGCGTTGCCCGTGTGTGCGGTTGCAAAACAGCCGCTTCGGGCTTCGATTCGATTGCTAGGGGATTGAAGTAACGATGGCAAAAAATGCTAATAAATCGTTCCTCGCTGAACGCCGGGAGTGGCGCGATGCTAAGATGGCGACCAATTCGAGTCCGGATCGGTTCCAGACGAGAAATGTCGGCCTACGCGTAGCCCCCTACAAGGCATCGATACCTTTCATGGCAATCACGTATCGAATCGCTTCGAGTTGTGCGTTGGTGATTGCCATGACGGTTGGCATTGCGCGACCGGCCACCGGCCAGACCATTACGCTGAATCAAGTTCAGCAGAGTCGTCTGGTCGAGCTGGTGAATTCGAACCAGGACGCACAATCGCTGCTAAAGACCGTCGTGCGCGACGCCGATCGCGCCATGAGCGCGCAGCCGCACCCAATCGAGAACATCCGTTCGGAAGGACTCTTGGCTCGCGATCCAGAAAAGCTGGCTACAGTCAATGCGTTGGGCGATATGCCGCATGTCGAATCGCTGGCGTACGCATGGCTCGCCACTGGCAATACCGCCTATGGTAAGCAAGCTGGCGATTACATTCTTGCCTGGTCGAAAAAGACCAAGCCGACTGGCAATCCGATTGACGCAACGAAATTGGAATCCCTCTTCATTGCTTATGATCTGACGCGCTCGGGGTTCTCGGCGGCGGACCGAAAGTGGGTCGATGCGTGGCTGCAAGCCATCGCCGAGCGACAGATCGCCGAGCGCAAGGCCGCGGGTTCAATGAGCTTCAATAATTGGAATAGCCACCGACTGAAAATCATCGGCCTGATCGGCTTCGTAACCGGAAACAAGCAACTGGCTCAGCTTGCGGTGGACGGCTTCAAGCAGCAAGTGGCGGCGGACCTTTTGCCGGACGGCAGCAGTTTCGACTTCCATGAACGCGATGCGTTGCATTACCACGTGTACACGCTCGAGCCGTTGTTGACGCTCGCCATCGCCGCCGACAAAAACGGAATTCCGAACCTGTACAATTACACGGCACCGAACGCGGCATCGCTGCGAAAGTCGGTCGAGTTTCTGCTGCCCTACGCCGAAGGACATAAAAAGCACGCCGAATACGTTCATTCGAAAGTCGAGTTCGACCGCAAGCGTGCCGCCGCTGGCCAAAAGGAGTTCCAGATCGGCGTTGATTATCAGCCAACGAGTGCGCGCGACACGTTGGCGCTGGCGTCGTATTTTGATCCGCGGTTTCGTCCACTCGTGGCTGTGCTAGCCGGCAAGCCCGGACGCGAATACCCGACGTGGCAAACGCTGCTGAACGCCGCCGCGGGAAAATAAGTCGGTTCGCATCCTTCAGCCTGAGATCGAATCCTTCGATTGTGGAAACTCGCAGGATTCGCCAGTATCTCGAGGGTCCGCTAACGTTCATCGGAAATAGCCTCGCCACGGTTGGCGGCAAGCACGGCGTCGACACATCAAACGGCCCGTTGATTCAGCGTCATTGCCGACGTGGGCCATACCATCCTGCACTTTGCAAACGCGCCCCGCGCTGTCCGACCCGGGCGCGACGACTGAGCCCCAAAGTTTCAAGAAATCACTTCCATGACACGTCGTTTTGAATATGTGGGCGGCAGTTCAGCCAAGTTCTCGGAGATTACGCTACGCGGCTCGGAGGTCAACGTTCGTTTTGGTCGATTGGGCACGACCGGGCAGACGCAAGCAAGAGCTTCCCGCATCCCAACACCGCCGAGCGGCACGTCGAGAAGCTGATCGCCGAAAAGACGCGCAAAGGATACGAGGAAGTCGCCGGCGCCGCAGCAGATCTTGGAGAGAAGGACAACAATGTTCGACGGCGCGTGAGGATGGGTTCGTCCGCGTTAGCTCGCAGCTTTGTCGGCTCGCACCTCGGTGCCGAGCGTCTGCCGCGATGATTAGTTTATAGCCACCTGGTCGAGGAAGGCGGTGGCATCGGTTGTGGCCAGGCCTTGGAACGTGATCGTATGGTTGCCGGCAGCCAGAACGCCGGTGACGAGGGCATAGGGCGCATAGTTGCTGCTCGAAGGAGTGACCGTACCGACCACGCTTCCGTCGACGAGCACCTGGATGCTCTGCGTGCCGATGTTGTAG
>DASZPI010000370.1:0-6619 GCA_035550355.1 Pirellulales bacterium | reverse complement strand
GCGACGGCGGGTTCTGGTAGCGATACGCAGATCGACATTTCCACGCATTTTCGTTCCAGGCGCCGCCGCGAGTCACGCGGGCATTACCGGTAACTGCACGGATTGGGCCGGTGGGATCGGTTGATTCATTTTTCTCGTACCACGTCGCATCGAAGAATTCTTGGCACCATTCGTCCACATTGCCGTGTACGTCGTGCAGACCGAACGCGTTCGGCATTTTCGTCCCCACGGGATGTGGAGAATGGCTCCCTTTCAGTTTGATCCAACCGTACTGTTCTAGCTGGGCCGAGTCGTCACCAAACGAATATTGCGTCGTCGTGCCGGCGCGGCAGGCGTATTCCCATTCGGCTTCGGTCGGCAGACGGTAGCCCGTGCCCGACGGCGACACCTTCACGCCGTCCGTCGGATCAATGTAGTAGAAGCGGTGCAATTTTTCCTGGTCGCTCAGCCAGTTACAGAAGGCAACGGCGTCGTTCCAAGAGATTTGCGTCACCGGCATGTCGTCGGTGATGGCGTAACCTGGTGCACGCCAACTCAGGCCGCGGTCGCTCTCTTTAATCTTGTCGCTGAGCGCCTTTTCGCCGGAATTAGCAAAGCCATACTGCTCAGCCTCGGTGACGTACTTTCTCGCCGCAACGAATTGACGGAACTGGCCGATAGTGACTTCCGTGGCGCCCATCAACCAAGGCCTGGTAATCACGACCCGATGCTGGGGACGTTCAGCGTTGAGGATTTTGTCCAGAGCTGCTTGGCTGAGCATCGTCTGGTCAGGCAACGTTTGCGCCGCTGCAACCTGCTCGTCGGTGCTCCCCATCAGGAACTGGCCGGGCGGGATGAGGATCATCTTCGCACCGACGCTGTTGGTCGTTTCGACCGTCGTGCCGAAATGCGCGGCCCATGCTTCCTGGTGGGCGCGGGCCTGCGCAGCTTCGAACGGGGCGATCGCTAGCGGCGGGGCGCCACGTGGCGAAGCAAGAGGCGTGCTTTGAGTCGCCACCAGCAGTTGCGTCAGTAGCGGCTCCATTGCCTCGCCCCAGCGTTCGTAGCCGAGCGGCAAGACTTTTCCGCCATCGTTCACCTCGGGTCGCTTGAATCCGGTCGCGTCAAAGAACACAGGATCGAGGTTGACAAAAAAGATCCTGCGATCGTCAGCCAGACGGCGGATATCGCCATTGACCGGCTTGAGATTCTCGAGCGTCATCGAGCCTCTCGGGATCACGCTCGTCAATACGATTGCTGATCGCGGAAATATTGTCCCCACGTCAGCAACCAGTTGTTCAAAGTCTCGGGCCGTCTCGGAAGCTGTGCCCGTTTCATTTGTGCCTATTTGGACGACGACGACACGCGGACGCCAGATCGAGTATTCACGAAGGTTTGCGCGCAGCGTGGTGATTGTAGCGCCCGATCTGGCGGCGCGAACCATTTTGCGCGTGCCGGTCATCTTGTCCCATGCCGATTTTCCGTCGGGCTCCCAGCGCGACACGTTGCCATCGCCCAGCCAGAGCACGTCGGCATTAAAGTCGTCTCGCGTGGCACTGCTAACCGGGTCAGCCGTTGTCATCGCATTGTTCTCTCGCTCCTGAGGCGAGGGTTGGGGGGATGAATCGGATGCCGTGCTCTGCACCCTTATCCCCGGCCCCTCTGCCGCGGCGGGGAGCGGGAAGACTTCGACCGAGCGTCCATCGGGCACCTCGACGCGAGCGACTTCGTCGCCGTGTTTATTGCGAATAACAACAATCACACCCAGCAACAGAGTGAACAAGCCCGCGGCGCCGGCGGCGATGACCTTGCGAGAAGGTGGCTTGCCACGGCCCCCATGGGCTGCCGTCGTTGGCGGCTTCGATAACACGCTTTCGGTCTTGGGATCGGTTTGTATGTCGGCGGCCAGCAGCGTCGCGGTGCGCGTCATGGCGGGGTCGGTCGCGGAGTCGCTGCTGGCGTCGTCGATCGCGAGCCGTTCCTGCGGAACATGCAGCGCGTCCAACGCCGCGATGACTTCGGCCATCGTTTGCATCCGCTCGTCGGGACGCTTGGCGATCAGCCTGCCGAATAACTGATCGAGCTGTGCAGGCACATCATTGCGCTTACCGGCCAGCGAGGGAATCGGCGCTGTGGCGTGTTGCATCACGCGCTGGATGGCCGAGTCGCCGTCGTACAGCCGCGTTCCCGTGAGCAGATACCATAGCGTGCAGCCCAGTGCGTAAATGTCGGCGCGGGCATCGGCGGCGTGCGTGTTCATCGCCTGCTCGGGGCTCATGTAGTCCACGGTCCCCATCACCTGCTCGGTGCCGGTGAGGTTATCGCCGGCTGAGTCGATGCGCGCGAGCCCCATGTCGAGCACCTTCACCGTGCCGTCGCGATCGATGAGCAAGTTGCCCGGCTTAACGTCGCGGTGCACGATGCCCTTCGCGTGGGCGAAGGCTAAACCGCAAGCGGCCTGGCGGATGCAATCGACGGCCTGCGGCACCGAAAGCGGGCCGCGCTGCTTGACGAGGCTCGAAAGGTCGAGACCGTCGACGAATTCCATCACCAGGAAATGGGAGTTTTGCTGCTGGCCGGCGTCGTGCGCGGTGACGATGTTGGGATGCGACAGCTTGGCGGCCGCGCGCACTTCGCGCTCGAACCGCCGCACCGCTTCAGGTGAATCGACGATCGACGACGCCAGCAGCTTGATGGCGACCATGCGGTCCATGCGGCGATGGCAGGCCTTGAACACCTGCCCCATGCCGCCGGCGCCGATCGGTTTGAGGATCGTATACTCGCCCAGCACCAACGGCGTGGGGCGCCGCTCATAGAGCACCGCGGCCTGGTAAGCCGTCAGCTTATCGCGCGCCACCAGGGCCTCGGCAATTTCAAAGGCTGACTGCCGAGTCGAGAGCGGGAGCTCGAGTGCAATCGCCGCCAATTCATCGGCGGAGAGTAACCCGTTCGCCGTGATCGCGGCGATAAAGGCCTCTGCCGCAATCGCATCGCCGGAAGTTTTTGCGGCAAGTGCCCGGCGAAACTCGGAAGGTTCGCTCGACTGTGCCAGCACCTCGTCGACCAATTCGGCGACACATTGCACGATTTCGCGCTCGGCGGCCGGCGAAGCTAATTCAGGTCCGCGTGGCACGCGTAGCGAGCTGGTCACCGGATCATCGGCCGCAGCCATCGACGCCAATGCCTGTTCGCAGCGTGAACACTCGGCCAGGTGCGCGCCAATCGCTTCTAGTGAGTCATGGGAAAGATTACCGAGCGTGAATTCGCGCAGCGCGAACTCATCGGGACAACCATCGCCCGCGGGTGATGATGATCGTATGTCTGCCATAGCCCCACCTGCTCAACTCGAGCATGTTCAATCGAGTGAACCGATTTCCTGCCTCAGGCGGCGCAGGATGCGCGACTTTGCCAGGTACGCCGAGTTGACGCTGATCTGCAATTCGCGCGCGACGTCGGCGGGCGCTTGCTGATCGACCACCATCCGCCAGAACGCCTGCCACGAAGCTTCGCTGAATTCGTTGCGGATCAGCGTCAAGGCACGCGCGCAAAGCGGGCCGAGCCCTTCGGCGTCGGTAAATTCCAAATCGGGCTCGGCGACTTGCTCGAGTACCGCGCGCGCCGTCGATCCGCCCGCCGCCTGCGGCTGGCATTGCACATGGTGACGATGGGCCAGCAGCTTGTTGCGTGTGATCGTGAACAGCCAGCCGCGAAACGTCGAGTTGGGTTGATCGCGGCGAAAATCGTCGATGCGCGTCACGACCGCCCGAAACACTTCTTGCACGACGTCCTTCGCATCTTCGCCGTGCACGCCGGTCTTGAGCACCCAGTGAAATACCAGCGGTGCAAACAGCGCCGCGAATCGCGACCAGGCCAGCGCATCGCGGCAACGCAAGCGCTCAAGGGTGCTGAAAGAAACCGATCCCGATGGTTGCACGCCCGGCCCCGCCGTCATCGTCCGTTACTCGCTGCCTCGCGATCGAGCCTACTGCCGGCGGCCCATTATAGGTGCCGAGCGGTGGCATGTCATTGCCGCGCGGATTTTGTGACAGAAGCGCGGAATAAGTGTCAGCAGGGGGACGAAACATGTCCGACGACATCGACAAGATCGACGACGCGCTTTGGCAGCGCATTGAACTATTGGTGGGCAGACGCCCGCGGCGCGCCAAGCGCGCCGCGGGTCGGCCACCGGCCGACGATCGCCAGTTGCTGGCCGGCATTGTGTATGTGCTGAGGTCGGGCATTCGTTGGAATCGGCTGCCTGCAAGGCTCGGCTTCGGTTCCGGAATGACTTGCTTGCGGCGGCTACGCGCCTGGCAGCGCAGCGGCGCATGGCGGCGCATCGAAAACGAGCTGCGATTTCATTTGCCGGAGGCTGCACGCATCGATTGGCAGCGTGCCTCGAGACGTCGCAAGCCACGCCGTCGCGGGCGCCAATCGCCGCCCGAGCTGTCCGGCGGCTCTGCTGCGCTGCCGCCCGAGGAGCACTCTCCATCCACGATTCTCGGGTTCTTTGCCGCGAGGTAATCAAACCGTCCGGATCAAGAAACTCGCACTTCACCGCTCATCCCAAAGGAATATCCATGACAGGCGACTTACAGACATACCTTCCCGGTTCCGTGGTCCTTTCGGCATCGGTGGGCGCGGTCAACACGGCATCGGCTTGGACCGGCTTCCGCACCTGCCATGGCCGATTCATGTCGGCGCAACCGATGCAAAGCAAATGGATTCTGGTGGGCGATCGGACACAGTTGCTTGGTTGGGAGACCTTTCTTGTTATTCAAACGGGTACCGACAAGGTCGCGCTACGAACCTGTCACGGCCGGTTTGTCAGCGCGCAGCCAAACGGCACGGTGGTCGGTGATCGAACGATCGCGCAGTCGTGGGAAACTTGGACAGTGATTCGGACCGGATCTGGGTCGGTAGCGTTTCGAAGTTTTCACGGAAAATTCCTGTCGGCGCAACCGGCCAGCGGAGGTTGGGGCATTGTGGCGAATCGAACTCAAATCGCCGGCTGGGAGAGTTTTGCGGGAGTCGCTCCACCGCAATCGACTGCCGCGCTCGAGGCCGCGAGCCCCATCAATTTCGCACCAGGCACGCTCGCGATCATGGCTTGAACCATCAGCCTAGGGACAAGTGACGAAAGACTAGTCGGAATCTCGATCGCGGCCTAACCAGAAAAACAACAACCGATTCCCTTTTTTGTTACACCGCAACAACCAGAATGGGCGGGATTTGTCGGCGCGGGCAGCAGGGGCCCTTCACCAGTCGGGCAGCTTCGCCGCGCAGGAATTGCGATCAGGTCAAGGGGTGACCCGTGCAGCTGAAGCACCGGTGGGTCGTCGTGGCGGTCTTGATACTCGGCGTTGCCCGCGCGCGCGCCGACACGGTGACGACCTCCATCACGTTCGATCACCAGCAGGTTCCCTACAGCGGAAACCTTACGATCGGTTCAGGGACGTCACCGGAACTGCGTTTGCAGAACGGGGCGACGACCAGTGGCATCGCCACCGTCGTAGCCGGCAACGGTGCGAACCAGACAGGAAGTTTGAGAATTATCAGCAGCACGTTCAGCGGCGGAGATACCTACCTGGGATATCAACAAGGTTCCAACGGCACCGCGACCATCGGCGGCACGAATGCCGCCATGAACTTGGGCACGGGGACGCTGTTCGTCGGCTATGCCGGGACCGGCAATCTATGGATCAATAGTGGAGGCCAAGTCAACGACGGCTTCGGATACGTCAACACGACGACGAGCGCTGCCGTGGTCGTCGGCAGCGGATCGCAATGGAATTCGAGTTACTCGCTGAATGTCGCCAGTGGTGCGCTGACCGTCGCGCAGGGTGGAACCGCCAATAGCGCCAACGGAATCGTGGGCATGTTCCCGGGCGGAAACGGTACTGCGGTCGTGGCGAACGCCGGTTCGACGTTGAGTATCACTAATCGCCTCGACATCGGCTTTAGCAATTCCAATGGCGGCGCCACCGGCACGCTCTTTGTACAAGATAGAGGTGTTGCCAACGCAGCGGGGCTAAGCACGCTGGGCACCGATGCAGGCTCAACCGGCAGTGCCTTCATCACGACCTCCGGTACTTGGAACGTCGGCCAAATACTGGCAGTCGGCCTGTACGGCAACGGCGCCCTTACCATCAATAGCGGCGGCGTTGTCAACGGCGGCAACAATGCGTTCGTCGGCGACAACGCCGGATCTTCGGGTAGCGCATCCATCACCGGCACTGGCTCGCAATGGAATCTGACGGGCCAGTCACTGTCGGTCGGCTATTTCGGCACCGGCGCCTTGACGGTCGCTGGCGGTGGCCACGTGAACAGCGGCACAGGCGGCTTGGGCAGCGGCAATGGCGTCAACGGTACTGCACTCGTCACGGGCGCAGGTTCGTCGTGGAACGCGGGATCGACGATGTGGGTCGGCTACTCGGGGCACGGCGCACTCACGATCGGCCAGGGCGGCGTCGTTACGAATGGTACTGGGTATGTGGGCTTCGACAGCACCGGCGTCGGCACTGTTAACGTGTGGGACTCCGGAAGCGTGTGGACCACGAGCAATGATCTTTACATCGGCGGGCAGACCGGCGGTGTGGGCACGGTCAGTGTTGGCTGGGGCGGCCTCGTCGCCGTGGGC
>DASZPI010000369.1:0-2897 GCA_035550355.1 Pirellulales bacterium | reverse complement strand
AAGTAGGTGTCCTCGGTCAAAAATGATTCGAGCGAAGGTAGGTCGAGCCGCCCGCGTAGGTTGTCGAACGCGATGATGAAGGCGCCGCCGATTAGCGCCTTGTCGAAAGTTTCATTCAGACTGCCAACGCCGCCCGATCGTTGGGTGATCATCCGGGGCGTGCAGCCGTAGATCGCGGCCGTGAGTTTGTTTCGAAAGCCCTTGCCAGCCTGCGACTGATCAGCTTCGCCCAGGTCGATTGGCGCGCGTCCTCTCAGTAAATTCCCGGCAACCATTGCGGGCGTAATGACGGCGGCTAAAGCCCGAGCTCGATCACCAGGCGTGGTAAAGCTTGAGTCAAGGAACAAGTCGCAGAACATTTGCCGTGCAAGATCGAACGAAATGTCCTGGTCGACTGATCCGCTAGCGAACACTCCGGACTCGCGATCGTAGCCAACTACCGCGACAAGCTGGTCGCCTCGCTGCAGCAGCACCGGGCATCGCGATACGATATTGATGGGTGGTAGAGCCGCCCTGAACACGTCGGCCCCAAGGATCAGCCTTGCGTTCGATTCTGAGCAGTTCGCCGGCACCAGTTCAAATCCATCGTCCGACTTCACGGCTTTGACCAATCGCGCAACACTCTCCAAATCTGAACACAGTGCCGCCGGCCGAATCGGCTCGAGGATCGGCTGGCCGTCGTCGTCTTTCGTCATTCGCATCGGGACACTGCCGCGCGTGAAAAACCGACCAGTCTCGGCCAGCAGCTTCGCAAGCGCTTCTGCCGACTCCCTGATCGTCGTCTCACTACTCGGCAGCGGCACTTCGGGAAAGTTGAGTCGCGAAACGTCGATGTCGTCTCGTTTGCAGGACGACCCGGGCTCGTTTCTTGATCGTTTCGGTGTCCGTTTGGTCCCACCCAAGCGGCTGCCGAACTCGCCGGCGGCGGTGACTTTTTCGCGCGCATCGTCCAGCTTGTGAGCCAGTTCTTTGTCGCTCCATTGCGGCTCGCATCGCTGATTGAATTCATCGAGTACCGCTGCGGCCTCGGAGTCCGTCAGGCCGAACCTGAACAATTCGCACGCTGCGGCAAGCGTCGCATCGTGACCTCCTTGTCCGCTGATCCCGGGCGGCATCTTGCCGATGTACTTACGCGCGCGATCGACGATCTTCGCGCGACTTCCATGGCCGACGCTGCCGTTACGGCGAGGGCTTTCGTTTCGCTTGTGCTCGGAAGTCTCGCCAAGCTGGTGGAGCACCTCTGCGGCGAGCGCCGCACACGCTTGGCGCAGTGTGTCGGGATCGACTTGGGCCGGCTCGCCATCGATCGACCAATCGATGCGCTCGCCACTCGGGTGCGTCGAATGCGGAAACACGGTTTGGCATCCGGTGCCCCGCAATTCGACGATCATTTTGCGATCGCTTGTCTGCCACTTTTGAGTGTCCGCCGGCGCGGTCAAACGGTACAGCCGATGCGAGCGCTGCTTGCTCGCGCGGCCGAATTCGGCACCAGTCGTTGGCAGGTATCGATCCGCCAGTTCGACCGCAAGTGGATGGTCAAGATCGACGTCGACCAGCAGCCCTGACGGCGCGCCAAGCAGGACGCCGATGTTGCGGTCGCCGGCGAACAACGACACTTGGCTGGTGGTCAGACGAAGGTTCTGCCAATTTTTGATGGTCGGCGCTTTTTCGCGCGGCGGAATCGGTACTGGAGACCAGCCACGTTCGATGTAGGCACGGGCAGTGCCGATGCCGTTGGTACACGTCGTGTTCATGCCGCGCGCTCCAGCAGGGAGCGCACCTCTCGGCGCAGCTCATACTCGAGCTCGGCGACCATTGAGGCGATCGAGAACGGCGCCAACTGTTGCATTAAACCGACCAAATCTGGCAACGTAGCAACAGCGATCGTGTACACGCCGTGTGCTGACGGGCAGAACTCGATAACCCACTGGTCGAGTTCGGCGCGCTCGATTCTGCCATCGACGCGCTCCCATATCTTCACTCCCTCGGTAAGTTCGGCCCACGCGTCGCCGCAGAGATAACCGAGACGCTCAAGGGCCGGCTCATCGTCAGTGCCGTCCTGATAAACGGCCACTTCGATCGGATTTAGGGGAATGAGTTTTCCAGCGGTGAATCGCCAGTAGTTGCCGCGGTGGCTGGCGTCTACGCGGCCATTCGCGTTCCCGGCCTGGTTTGGTAACATTATCGCGTCCTTCGCTTTTTGCCCGAGTCCGGCCAACGTCGCTGGCGGCCGGCTCGGGCACCTAAAATCAACTCTCGCCAGCGGGACCATCCCGACGGCTTCTTGTGTTTTGGGCCTTGGCCGTTCGCCGGCTCCGCTCGTGTCGATCCATGCGTCCACGGCCCCCGCGCAGTTGCTGTGCGGAGCCGAGAACGACGGCATCGAGCTGCTGCTTATCGATGACGACGCGCCCCCTCACTGGGTTAAGCGAGACGAGCTTGCCCGCGCTGATCATTCGCCGAACGCTCTCGGCGCTGATGGAGCAATACCGCGCGGCTTCCTCGACGCTGAGAAATCGCTTGCCGACGAACTCGCTGCGCTCGAGCAGCTCGTTGACCTTGGCAAGCACGTCGTCGAGGGTGACGGTCATGTCTCCCCTCCGGCCCTTCGCCGTTGTGCTTGCAGCCTTGCTCGATCGCGAGCTCGAAGCGATCGCCGGATCGTTTCAAGTGCGCGGCGCTCGGCATTGATATCGGCCAGCCGTGCCTCGATTTGTTCGATCGATAGCTGTCGCAGTGCGACCAATGCTTCGGCGCTGTCCACGAATGTGCTCATGTTGCCCGATGTTAGGGATGAGCACAGTGATTGGAACGTGCGCCGTGCGCAGTCCGTGCGCAGTCCGTGCGCAAGCGATGGCTACTGCCGCAGCCGCGCGCCGTGTTGCTTTGATGTGTCG
>DASZPI010000368.1:0-2219 GCA_035550355.1 Pirellulales bacterium | reverse complement strand
CGAAACGCTAATCATGCTCAACATGCGCCTGGTGGCGGTCGGGCCCACTGCGGAAGTGTTCACGAACGAAAACTTGCGCAAGACGTACGGCGGCCGGCTCGAAGTGCTCGACGCCGCCGCCGAGGCGATCCGTACCCGGGAGCGCAGCGCGTGACGGCCTGGCTTTCGTACAACACGGGCATTGTGTTGGCCGGTACGACGTTGCTTGGCGCGAGCGCAGGTCTGATCGGTTGTTTTGCCGTGCTGCGCCGCCGCGCGCTGCTGGGCGATGCGCTGGCGCACGCCTCGTTGCCTGGCGTGGGAATCGCCTTTTTGCTGTTCGAGCAACGCAGCCTGCCAATCTTGCTCGCCGGCGCGTTGATCAGTGGACTGCTGGGAGTCGTGGTGGTCGCCGTCTTGAGGTTCGCAACGCGCACCAAGGACGATGCGGCGATCGGCGCCGTGCTTGGAGTGTCGTCGGCGTTGGGCTTTGTGCTGATTCGCTCGATTCAAGACCGCACCGCCACCGGCAGCAAAGCCGGATTGGCCTCGTACATACTGGGCAAGACCGCTGGCATGATTGCCCAGGACGTGTATTTGGTTGCTGCAATCTCCGCGGCTTGCCTGCTGTTGGTGCTGGTTTTCTACAAAGAGTTCAAGGCAATCGCCTTCGATCCCGGGTTTGCCCGAGTGCAGGGATGGCCGGTGCTGAAGCTCGACTTCCTGCTCACCGGGCTGATTGCCGTTGCGGTGGTGGTGGGCCTGCCCGCGGTCGGCGGCTTGCTGATCACGGCGCTGCTAATTATCCCTGCGGTGTCGGCCAGGTTTTGGACCGACGCGCTCGGCTCGATGCTGGTGCTGTCGAGCGTGTTTGGTGCGCTGATTGGCGGCAGCGGCACGTTGCTGAGTGCGCAGTTCAGCTTTTCGCCCGCAGGACCCGTGATCGTGCTGGTGGGTGCGGCACTGTTCACGGTTTCGATTCTCGCCGCGCCGCGGCGAGGCGTGGTCGCGCGGATGCTCGAGGAGCGTTCGTTCCGTCGCCGCTTCGCTCGGCAACGTTTGTTGCGAACGCTTGTCCAACTCGAGGGACGACACGCCCAGCACGGGCGAAGCTTTACGCTCGCCGAGCTCTCGGCAGTGCTCGACCTTCGTACACGCAGAAACGCCGATCTAAGCAGCTTAGCCCGCGCGGGTTTGGCGATCGCCACGCCGGACGGCCGATTTTCGCTGACCGATGCCGGCCGCCTGGAAGGGTCACGCGTGTTGCGCAGCGATCGGCTGTGGCAGGTGTTTCTGAGCAAATACGGCGAATCGGCGGCACTGTGCAGCGACCTCGATGCCGACGATGTCGATCGACAACTTCCGGCCGATTTGCTCGCGAGCTTGGAACGCGAGCTCGTCGAGCAAAACCTGTGGCCCGCAGCGCTGCCGCAACCCCAGCCTACCGGCCCCGCGAAAGACCGAGGCGCGCCATGAGCGCCGCAGCCGATTGGCTAGCAAACCACGATTTAGCGCTATGGACGATCGTGCTGGGCGCAATCACGAACGTCGCCTGCGCGATGCTCGGCTGCTACCTTGTGCTGCGGCGCATGAGCCTGATGGGCGATGCGATCAGCCACGCCGTGTTGCCGGGAATTGTGATTGGTTTCCTTTGGTCGCACAGCCTGGTCGGCTGGGGTGTGTTCCTCGGGGCGGTCGCGCTCGGATTGCTCACCGCCTCGCTCTCGCACGGGCTGACTAGCTACGCCCGTGTGCCGGAAGACTCGAGCATGGGCGTCGTGTTCACATCACTGTTCGCCCTCGGCGTGTTTCTGCTGACGAACCTGGCGCGAAATGTCGATCTCGATCCAGGCTGCGTGCTGTATGGGCTAATCGAGGCAGCGCCACTGGACACCGTGTCGTGCTGGGGCGTCGAAATTCCCCGGACGCTCGCCCCGATGCTCGCCGCCTTAACGCTGACCTGCGCGTTCGTGGTGCTGTTCTGGAAGGAACTGAAACTGTCGTCGTTCGATCCGGCGCTTGCCACGGTGATGGGCCTGCGGGCCAACGTGGTGCATTACCTGCTCATGGCGATGGTCGCGATCGTCACGGTTGCGTCATTCGAGGCGGTTGGGTCGATCATTGTCATTGCCATGCTCGTCGTTCCCGCCGCCACGGCTCACCTGCTGACCGACCGCTTGCGCTCAATGATGTTGGTGTCGGTCGGTGTCGCGGTGGTTTCGAGCGTGTTTGGCTACTGG
>DASZPI010000367.1:0-2361 GCA_035550355.1 Pirellulales bacterium | reverse complement strand
CTCCCCCGTCGTCGCGGTCAGCGCTCGTACATCAGCCGCCGGCGAGGCGTCCAGGACCGACGATGCGAAATCGCGAGCGGATCGCGAGGCCGACGAGGCCGTGGCGCCTGACAACCTCAGCCCGGCGCGCCGGTTCATCGTCGGTTTGATCAGCCTGTTGTCGGCCCTGACTTGCACGTTTGGCAACCTGGCAGCCTACGGCCAGACGAATATGAAGCGCCTGTTGGCGTACTCGACGATCGCGCATGCGGGCTACATGATGATGCCGGTGGCCGCCGCGGTCGCACTGCTCGACACCGACCCAGCCATGGCCGAAGATGCGATCTCGGCGCTGTGCTTTTACGTGGGCGTGTACCTGTTTATGAACCTGGGGGCGTTCGCAATCGTCGCCTTCCTGCGCAACGCGATGCGCACCGAGGAGATTGCCGACTATGCCGGTCTGATCCGCCGCGCTCCGGGCATTGTGCTCTGCCTGTCGGTTATTCTGATCAGCTTGCTCGGGCTGCCACCCTTGGCTGGTTTCTGGCCCAAGGCGCTGGCGTTCTATTCATTGGTTACCGCAAAGCTGTACGTGCTGCTGGTGATCGGCGGCCTGAATACGGTGATCAGTCTGTTCTATTATCTGCGCGTCGTGAAGATTATGACGCTCGACCCCGAGCCGGCAGATCGTTTACCCGTGCAGTTCTCCCTGGTGACGACCGAGGGGGTGTACGCGGTGCTGATTACGCTGCCGACCATTGCCTTAGGCATCGGCTGGGATGGGCTCAACCGCTGGGCGCAGGCCGCCGCGCGCTCGTTGTTGTCGTAGCTCCGCACGTCGATTGCAAAATCAAAGGGCCACGATGGCGAAAGTATCCACGGTTCATGTGCTCAACGCCATCCTGGCAATCGAGTATCGCTCGCTGCCGATGTATCTGCTCGATGCCCGCCCCTGGCGCCATCCGGGCGACGAGAAAGAAGCGACCGCGCTCGAAAATATCATTATCGATCAAAAGGTGATGGTCGAGCGTTTGATCGCGATGATCCGCCAGCGCGGGGGCGTGATCGATCTAGGCGAATTCCCGATGGAATTCACCGCCACGCATGATCTCGGCCTCGATTACCTGATGCGCGAACTGCTCGGCTGGCAGCGGGCCGCGATCGAGCAAATCGAGCGCCTGGCGGAATTGATTACTCACGACCCGGCGGCGCACGATTTGGCACTCGAAGTTCTTGGCACCGAGCGCGCCCATCTCGAGTCAATTCAAGAACTCTGGGGCCAACCCGCAGGCGCCCCGAATGCCGGGTGAGGTACCTTGCGTTGTGAGTAAAACATGCGATGTCCGAAGCTCATAACTCAACGCTCCGGCCCCATCGCCTTTTTGATACGCACGCGCATCTGAATCAGCCCGAGTTCGACGCCGATCGCGACGACGTCATCGCGCGAGCGCGAACGGCAGGAGTTGCGACGATCGTTGCCGTGGGCTACAGCGCCGCAACCAGCGCTCAGTCGCTCGAAATCGCTCGTCGGTACGAAGGCGTGTATGCTGCCGTCGGCATTCAGCCGAACGATACGATCCATGCCGCTGCGGACGATTGGGACCGTATTCTCGCCCTTTGTCGACACGATCGGGTCGTCGCGCTAGGCGAGACGGGGCTCGATCGTTACCGCGATTCGTCGCCGCTGCCGCTGCAGCAAGATTTTTTCGATCGGCACCTGCGGCTCTCGCAACAAATGGGCCTGCCATTTATCGTCCATACCCGCGAAAGCCATGTCGAGGTCCTCGACATGCTGCGCGAAGCGCGTCGCCGCGGCCCGCTAACCGGCGTGATGCACTCGTTCACCGGCAGCGCGGAAACCGCCGCCGAATGCGTGGACCTGGGCATGTACGTTAGCTTTGCCGGGATGGTCACGTTCAAGAAATCGGATGACTTGCGCGCCGTGGCAAAAACCGTTCCGCCCGATCGCATCCTCATCGAAACCGACAGCCCCTATTTGTCGCCGCATCCATTGCGCGGCCGCCGCAACGAGCCTGCGCACCTGATTCACACGGCCGAGTGCCTGGCCGAGGTACGCGGGGTTAGCATCGACCAATTCGCAGCGCAAACCACGGCCAATGGCGATCGACTATTTAATCTCCGAGCAACCGGCAACTCGGCCTGAAGGCTCCTCCGATTCGGTCCGACGCTTGCCAGTGATATTGCCGCGCCCCTATGCTGTTGGCGCGGTGACCTGCGGGTCGCTGCCGACCTGGCATTGCGAGACCAAATCATGAACCGAGTTGCATCGCTTTTGCTGCTCGTGAGCTGCGCCTTTGCGCCGCTACGGGCGCAGGCCCATTTCATCTGGATCAAATCCGAAGCGTCCGACGAATCGATCCT
>DASZPI010000366.1:0-12354 GCA_035550355.1 Pirellulales bacterium | reverse complement strand
TTCGACGGAAGTAATTTGCAGGTGGTCGCTAAAGACCCGAACGATGGCACGATTAAGACAGGCACGGTAACGCTAAGCTAAACCATCGGCGTAATGCCCCGGTGACGGTCGGGCGTGAGTGTGTCGGCATATTTTCGCCATGTCGCTTGGCGGTTGTTGTCTTTGCGTAAAACTTGCTTCCACTCGTTTTTGATAACTTCGGTCAACCAGCTAAACGCTTGCCCCCGCTGGCAATCGAAACGATGAGCAGCGAGCAGCACTTTGAACACAGAAGCCTGGATCAAGTTTTCTTCGTCGATTCCTGGTCCAGCGTGACGCTCTTTAAGAAAGCGGGGCAAGTAATTCAGAGCGACTTGATAGGCGGTAAGCGTGAGCTTGTTTTCTAGCTCGTGGTAGCGGGGGAGTATTGCGGCTAGCTCTTGCTTTACTTTGCATAAACTGCAATCGGCCCGCTTGCCCCCACGAGCTACCCGCCGTTTGCGGCGTTGTGTGGCGGAGCCTTGCAAGCTCTTGACTCGGGCGTCTAATCGGACCTTTACCCCTCGCACTTCGGACCAGTCAATTAACAACTGTCTTAGCTCTTTACCGGAAACGTATTGCCCCACTAGCCCCCTGACTTTGACTGCCGAGACACAATGTCAGAAATCATCGACTCGGCATAATTGATAAGCACTCGGGCTAGCTCTAGCTCGTCATGCGGATAAGCCTTGTGACATACCCGCCAGTTTTTCCCCTCGGAGTAAACGAAAGCAAAAGGGACGCCCGAGCGTTGTTTAAGCTCGTGGCCAATGTCGGCATACGTGGCCCAGGGCAAATAGATTGCTTCCGGCTCGTTATCATCGTTGTTTTTTGGCACACGGTATTTAGTATTTCTGGCCATAGAACTAGGAGAGTATTCCCTGGACAATTTGCGAAAGTCGAGGGATGATTGCCGGGGGCAAACGGTAGCGGGGGGACGCATGAAAGCCAGCGAAATCGAGATAGGCGGTAGATACTGGTATCACACGCTCACGTCTAGCTATCCGGGCTTTTGCCACGGCCCGGTAGAAGTGCTGGCCCGCAAGTTCGGCGTCGGCTTCCAAGTAAAGCGGCTTCCGGGAGCTTGGAGCGATCCGCCGAAAGCCCTGCGGTTTACGGTTAGTTCTCGCCACTTGCTTGGCCCGGTTGTTCCGGGAACTGAAAACGAGTGGCCCGGCACAGGTTCCTTCAAGAAAGGCAAAACAATGGCGAAGAAAGCAACCGGCACGAACAAGAAGCAAGTAAGCGGGACGGCCACGGCGGAAAAGCCCGCTGGCCCCGGCCTAGGTAAGAAGCTCTGCCCCAAGTGCGGCGAAGTGATTGCAGCCCGCAGCATGAAACACGAGGCTTGCGGGTGGGTCGGGAAGGCGAAGAAAGGCAAGAGCGGGAGCGGGAAGAAAGCGGCGACTGCAAAGGCTTCCGTAGATCGCAACGGCCACGATGCTGTTATCGTCGGCTCGCCAGCGATTGCCTTCATTCGAGCGGCGGGCGGACTCGCTCAAGCGAAGGCAGCCCTGGCCGAACTCGAAGCTCTCAAAGGCTTGCTGTAATCGGTGCGACTTTGCGACATGAAAAAAGCCCGCCCCCGGAATGGGAAGCGGGCTTTTTTATTTGGGCAACGAAAAACCCCGGCTAGGGGGGCTGAACCTAACCGGGGCGACGACCCGCCGAAACGGGATAACAGACAATAGCTCGCCTAGTGCCCCGTGGCAATCGCAACAGCCCCGATACCGACACACACGACCACGAACAAGCCCACGGCAGCGGCAACCCCGTAAACGAGCTTGCCAGCGGTCCCACGGACTTTCGAGCCGCACGACTGGCAACGCCAGCCCCCGACCTTGACGGCGGACAGGAACCAGATCGGCAGCCACAAGCCAGCCGAGAACACCGATAGCAGCAAGTGCAGAACGTGCGACGTGTCGGGACGGTTTAGCAGCGATTGCTTGTTACACGTCCCACAGAACCCGGTCGATTGAGCCATGACGCTATCCCCTTTCGAGTGAATGAAGCTGCCCGCTTCATCCTGTACCTCGAACGGGCAGAACCCATCAAGGGGCGTGGATGGGTTTTCAGCGTCCGTACCGTTTGCAGTACCGATTTACCCGGAAAATTACCCGGATGATTTACCCGGATTTTACCCGGACGCTAAATCCTTTGTTTTCAAGGGGTTAGAAGTGGTTGGGGCCGGGATCGAACCGGCGACACATGGATTTTCAGTCCATTGCTCTACCAACTGAGCTACCCAACCCTGGGTCCGCGCTCCTGTCGGCCCCTTGGCCGGCGGCGCGAAACGAACATCGTAAAGAACCCGACCGCGGGTTGTCAATTAACGATCGATCCGCCGCATTTCCGCCCCCGAGCCGGCTCAACCGAACACGGATCGCAATACCAACGCGACCGCGCCGCCCACGACGGCCGAAGCCATCGACACGATCACGAGCCGCGTGCTGTCGGGCAAGCGGTCCCAAGCACTGCTCAACGATTTCGAGCGCGCCGCGTTGCGTCTTGGCGGCCAAGTTCGCGAATCGGTCGGACGAAAGCCCGCGACCGTCTCGTGGGCCGCCGCGCTCAACGGACTCGTGCCCAGCGACTGTTGGCTGGGGCTCTCGCTTTGACCGGGTTCCTCGGCCGGTTGCACGAGGAAGTATGGCTCGGTGTCGCTTTGCAACGATGGCGCAGGTCGCGCGCCCGGCGGAAAGAACGCTGGCGGCAACGAGCCGCCGATCGACGATTCTTGCGCCGCGGCCGGCAGCGCCGAGCCGACCCACGCCGCCAAGCGCGCCGCCACTTCCGTGCAGTTTTGCACGCGCTGATCGGGTTTCTTGGCCATCATATCGGCAATCACTTCGACAAAATCGTCGCTCAACTCCGGGTTCAGGCGGCGCGGATCGAGCGGCGGCAGATTGCAATGAGCCCGAGCCTTGTCGCTGGGCGAACCGCCCGGGAACGGCACCTTGCCGGTGACCGAGTAGTACAGCGTGCAGCCGAGCGAATACACGTCGCTGGCCGGCGTGAGCTTGTCGGGCGTTATGATTTGTTCGGGCGCGAGGTAATCGGCGGTGCCAACCACTTTGCCGCCGTACACGTCGGTCTGCTCCGATTCGTTGAAGTATCCCGCCAAGCCGAGGTCGGAAACTTTGGTGCGACCATCGGGGGTGACAAGCAGGTTGCCGGGCTTTACGTCGCGGTGAATCAACCCTCGGCTGTGCGCGTGATCGAGCCCACGCGCCGCCTGCGTTACGATGCTGGCTGCGGTGGTCATGCTGAGCCGACCTTGAGCGCGGATCAGGCGGCGCAGGTCGGTCCCGGGCACATACTCGGTCACCAGGAAGTGAACGTTGCCATCGTGTCCGGCGTCGTAGGCGCGAACCAGGTTCTCGTGATCGAGCTGTGCTTGGGCGCGAATCTCGCGCGCGAAGTTCACAATCGCTTCCGGCGTCGAGCGGCTGCGCGGCAATACCTTCACCGCCACCACGCGCCCCATGATCGTGTGCTCAGCCTTGAACACCTGGCCCATGCCCCCTTGGCCGATCGAGTCGATGATCTGATAGGGGCCGAGATTGAACTTGGTGCGCCCCGCGCGGAGTTGCTCGGCCTGCCAGCGATTGAGGCGGCACATCTCGACCAGCTTGGTGGCCAGGCGCTCGTCGCTGAAGGAACGTTTGGCGCCGTTGGACTCGCGGGTTAGCTCGGCAACGGCCTCTTCGATTTCAGCTTGGGTGAGCAAGCCGCTGGCCAGGGCGCAATGGACGAACACTGACTTTTCCACGGTAATCTCGGCGGCCGCACGTGCTCAGGCGACGTTCGGTCGCCGCGGGTTGCGACGTTGGCGGGGCGCCCCCAAGGGAGCGGGACATCGCATCTAGCGTAGCACTGCCGAGCATCGAGCGCCAAGAACGCCCATACGGAATTGCCGGTGCGGCGCGGCGGCTTCAGGGCAGGCGACCGACCATGTCGCAATCCGCCGCCGCGGGCTACAATCGATCCGTACCACACGTCTTACGGAGCCAGGCCATGTCGTACCCTTTCGCGCCGCTGGTGATGTGGTTGGCCGTTGCGGCCGCCGACGATACGCTGCTGCAGCCGGGCACGCAATGGTCGTTTCGCGGCGATCTTGCACCGGTGCAACGGCAGCGCGGCCCGCCAATGAAAAACTTCGATCTTACGATGTGGGTAATCGAAGCCGACGACAGCGGGGTGCAGCTTTACTGGTTGGTCGACGAACGCGGGCAAGGGCAGTGGCCGTGGATCGAACGCTTTGGACGCGTCGCGCTCGACCCGGCGTACAAAACTACGGGCTCATCAGGACCGTCGCTGCTGTACGATTTTGGCACCGGAAAGAACGTCGTGCCCCTGTTGCCGCCCGTGATGAAAACCGACGAATCATTGGCCAAGGGGGCGACCTGGGAACAAGATGCCTTGGAGTTCGAGGTCGAGGGGTCGGCCAATGTCGGCGATCGGGCCTGCTGGCAAATCGCCGTGCGCAATAATTTCGGCCGCAAGCGCGTGGTTTGGCTGGACAAGCAATCGCCGCTGCTCGTCAAGCTGGAAGAGACGGTATTCATGGATCGCGGCACCGAGTACGAGTTGTCGTGGACGTTTGTCGGCTCGGAACAGCTCGAACCGGCCGCATTCGACAAGCTGGGACGCGCGTTCAACGACCTGATCGCGGTGCGCAAAAAGCTAAAGCGTCCCACGCGTACGCAAAGCGACGAGTTCTCGGCCGAGCAGCGCGAGCTGCTGATCGCAGCGCTGCCAAAGTTGGCGGCTGAAACCGACGGCGGGGCGCTGGCGCCCTTGGTGCAAAATGCAGCAAACGAGCTGAAATCACAGGCCAGCCGGGCCGAGGCCGTTGCCACTCTGCGAGAGCAGTTTGTCGACAAGCCTGCGCCGGCGTTCGCGCTCGAAGGCCTCGGAGGTGAACGACTCAGCGCCGCCGATCTGGCAGGTAAGGTGACCGTGCTGCATTTTTGGGAATACCAGAACGAGCCGCTCAAGGAGCCGTACGGACAGATTGGCTACCTCGAGTTCTTACACGGCCGTCGTGGTGGCGAAGGAGTGCAGGTGATGGGCGTTGCCGTCGATGCTCGGCTGAAGAACCAGCAGACGCGCACCGTCGCGATGGCCAGCGTTCGGAAGCTCAAGGAGTTCATGAACCTTACCTATCCAATTCTGCTCGACGATGGCCAAGTGCTGCGAGCATTCGGCGATCCGCGCATTTTGGGTGCGACGTTGCCGCTGTACGTCATCATTGATCGCAACGGCAAGGTAGCTGACTACCACGTTGGCCTGCAGCCGGTCGATCGCCAAGAAGGGTTGAAGGAGCTCGACGACTTGGTGCACGAGTTGGCGACACCGTGAGCGACACGTCGTGAGCTATCTTGCCGTCGCGCTGTTGCTGTGGGCCGGTTCGTTCGTGGCGGGCTTGCTCGGTTCGCTCACTGGGCTGGGCGGCGGCGTGGTGGTGGTGCCGCTGATGACGCTGGCGTTTGGCATCGACCTGCGCTATGCCGTGGGCGCGTCGCTGGTATCGGTCATCGCCACCTCGTCGGGCGCGGCAGCCGCGTACGTCAAGCAGGGATACTCGAACCTGCGCGTCGGCATGTTCCTGGAAATTGCCACGACGCTGGGCGCGTTGGCGGGCGCGTACCTGGCCTCTTATCTGCCCACATCGTGGATCGCGATGATCTTCGGCCTGGTGTTGTTGTACTCGGCGTGGCTGTCGCTGCGATCGCGGCGCGCAACAGGGCCGGCGGAGCCCGACCGCTGGGCCACGCGCCTGCGCCTGGACGGCACCATGCCTACCGCCACCGGACACGAGGCTTATCATGTTCGGAACGTCCCGGGTGGTTTTGGCCTGATGTTCGTTGCTGGCGTGCTTTCCGGACTGCTGGGCATCGGCTCCGGCGCGGTGAAAGTGCTCGCGATGGATACCGTGATGCGTTTGCCCTTCAAAGTTTCGACCACTACCAGCAACTTCATGATCGGCGTGACCGCTGCCGCCAGCGCCGGTGTGTATCTTTCGCGCGGGTACATCGATCCGGGCTTGGCGATGCCGGTGATGCTGGGCGTGCTGCCCGGAGCGCTATTGGGCACACACATCTTGGGCGGCGCACGCGTCGGCGCTCTGCGCGCTGTATTCGCCACCGTCGTTGCCGTCCTGGGGATTGAAATGATCTACAACGGCTGGACCGGAAAACTGTAGCCATCGCGCAACACATGAGCGAGCAATTCCAAGCGGGCGATACTCGTTGGTCCGAGCAGCGCGTCGATCAATTCATCGGCAACCTGTTGCGGATCGGGGTGTCGATTGCCGCAGCGGTGGTGTTGGTCGCCGGAATCATTTATCTGTGGCAGCATGGCTCGCAGCCAGCCGATAATCGAGTATTTCAGGGCGAACCGGCCGAGCTTCGCAGCGTACGCGCCGTGTTTAAGACTACGACCCACGGCAACACCGCCGCGACCGTCCAGTTTGGCTTGCTGTTGCTGATCGCTACGCCCATCGCGCGCGTGATCTTCTCGGTTTATGTGTTCGCTCGGGTGCGCGATTGGCTGTACGTCGGCATCACACTGACTGTGCTAGCGATTCTGCTCTACAGCCTGACGGGCGGTGGATTAGAGTAGCGGCTTTCCCGTCAGCCGCTCGTACGCCTCGAGGTATTTGGATCGGGTGCGTTCAACCACCTCGGCCGGCAGCGGCGGGGGCGGGCTGTTCTTGTCCCACGTGGTCGTTTCTAGCCAGTCGCGAACAAATTGCTTGTCGAACGACGGTTGCGATCGGCCCGGCTGATACTGGTCGGCCGGCCAGAAGCGCGAGCTGTCGGGCGTCAGCACCTCGTCGATCAGGATCAACTTGCCATCGACGAACCCCCATTCGAATTTCGTGTCGGCGACGATGATGCCACAGCCCCTCGCGTGTTCGGCTCCGCGCTGATAAATCGAAATGCTGCGGCGCCGCAGTTCGTCGGCGGTCGCCTGGCCAACGAGTTCGGCCATCCGCGCGAATGGAATGTTCTCGTCATGGCCGCTCTCGGCCTTCGTGGCGGGGGTGAACAGGGGTTCGGGCAATTGGCTGCTCTCGACCAAGCCCCGCGGCAGGCGTTCGCCACACACCGTACCGTCGCGGCGGTACTCCTTCCAACCCGAACCGGCCAGGTATCCACGCACCACACATTCGATCGGCACAACGCTTGTTTTGCGCACGAGCATGCTGCGCCCCGCGAGCATTTGTCGATCAACGCTGGCAGGCAATTCAACCTCGTCGATATCGGCCGAAAGCAAATGGTTCGGCTCGCCAAGTTGCCCGAACCAAAAACGGCTGATCTGCGTGAGCACCTTGCCTTTGTCGGGAATCCCCGTCGGCAGGATGTGATCGAACGCGCTGATCCGATCGGTCGCAACCAGCAGCAGCCGATCGCCGAGGTCGTACACGTCGCGCACCTTGCCGCGACGCACCGGCAGGCCGGGAACGTTTGTTTCAAGCACCACGCAAGTGTTCGCCATAGGGCTGCGAGTATACCCGAGTGTGCGCGGAATCGTAATCCGTGAGATGCTACGGCTGCGGCACGGGGGATGGTGGTTTGGCGAACCGCTGAGTACCCTGAGGTCGTCGGGTTCCGCACCGTCCGCATCTCCCGCCCGCACGAGCACGCCATGAACATCGTCCTGTCGATCGCCGTCAGTCTTATATTCCTGGTCAGCGCACCGCTGCTAGCCGCCGACGCGCCGCCTGCACCCGAGCCAACGCTCAAAAATGTTCCCTATGGCGCGCACGAGCGGCAGGTACTCGATGTTTACAAATCGAAGTCAAGCAACCCGGCTCCTCTGGTGTTTGCCATCCATGGCGGCGGGTGGCAAGCCGGCGCGAAAGACCGCGTGGTGCGCCTGGGACTGGCCGAATTGCTCGATGCCGGCCTGGCCGTGGTCGCGATCAATTATCGGTACGTCTCGCAGGCGCAGGAGGCAGGCGTCAAGCCGCCGGTCGAATGGCCGCTACACGACGCAGCCCGCGCGTTGCAGTTCACGCGCAGCAAAGCGGCGGAATGGGGAATCGATCCGATGCGGGTTGGCGCGACCGGCAGTTCGGCCGGCGCGTGCTCGTCCTTATGGTTGGCCTTCCATACCGATCTGGCCGATCCGGAAAGCGATGACCCGATCGCCCGTCAATCGACGCGATTGCAATGCGCCGCCGTTTATGGCGCGCAAACTTGCCTCGATCCCAAGCTAATGCGCCAGTGGATGCCGAACTCGAAGTACGGCGGCCACGCCTTCGGCTTTTATCAAACGAACCCGAAAGGCGAGTCGGCATTTGACCAGTTCTACGCCCATCGCGATCAGATCATGCCGTGGATCGATGAGTATTCGCCTTACAGTCTCGTAAGCAAAGACAATCCTCCCGTGCTGCTCGAGTATTCCGCGCCGATCGAGGAGGGCAAACTCCCCAAGGATCCGACCCACTCGGCGATCTTCGGCGTCGAGCTGGCAAAGAAGATTCAGCAGGTTGGCGGGAGCGTGTACCTGAAGTATCCCGGTGGACCGGAATGCCCGTACGACGGCGCGACCGATTTCTTGATCAAGCAATTGACGAAAACGCGGTAAGCGAGCCGAGCTTGAATGCCCCTGCGCGCTCAGTTAGACTCGCGCTAGCCAACGATTGGCTCAGCATCGCTGCGACCTGGGCACCCGTGCAGGGGTATGGGCGCGGAAGACGGATTCCGCACGTGTCGCGGCCCAGGATTGCTCGCGCGGGGAGTTTATGCCGGTTGCCGTGATGCGGATGCGCGTTGACTCGGCCAGCGGTGTCGATCAACGCGCTGCCGATCGCGCTTATCTAACTGGCCCCGATCAAATTCCCTGGGCGACGCGCGCTTCCCTGCAAGGGCACGACCTGGTGCTCGAGCGAATGGTCCCCGATTCGGGACGTCTGCACATCCCATTTCGCGTTGCGGGGCGCGGCGAGTTGATGCTCTCGACCGGCACGCTCGCACAGCGCGATCGGTTCTATTTTCTCGAGATCGAACTCGCCCGCGGCAAGCTCAACCAGGTGCGAAATCAGTTGGCCGAATGGCAGGCGTTGGGATTGATCGTCGCGCCGGCGGTCGAAGGAACGCTGCGCCGGGCGCTGGCCGAGTTCACCACCGCCGTCAGCTTGCCCGAGGACCCGATCGCCGCTGCCGCGCGAGCCCGGCACGCCATTGAGCTGGGCGTCGAAGCAGGCGAGCAGCTGATCGATTGCTATACGGAACAGGCTACCACGCTGCGGATGCGGCAACTGGGCCGGCTGCCCACCTTGTTGGCCATTCATTTGGGCCATCGGATGATGAGCCCTGCGGCGATGGCCCAGGTCACTACGGCTTTCAATTCGTTGGTCGTCTCCACCCTGTGGCGCGAGATTGAGTCGCAGGAAGGCCAATACGACTGGCACGTGGCCGACGCTCAAATTGAGTGGTGTGCCGAGCACAGCGTGCGCGCCATCAGCGGCCCCTTATTGCGGCTCGATCCGACCGGTCTGCCCGACTGGATCGCCTTGTGGGAAGGGGACTTCGACAGCTTCGTCGGGTTCGTGACCGACTACATCAGCAAGGTCGTCACGCGCTACCGAGGCAAGGTGGCGCTATGGCAGTGCGCGGCCCGCATCAACGGCGCCAAGGCAATGTCGCTGCACGAGGAGCAGGTGCTGCAACTGGCGGTGCGTACGCTGGAGGTGGTCAAGCAACTTGATCCCGACACCCCGACGTTCATCCGCTTCGACCAACCCTGGGGCGAGTACCTGCGCCACGGCGAGTTCGATTTGTCGCCTTTGCACTTTGCCGACGCCTTGGTCCGCGCCGGCCTGCAACTGGGCGGCATCGGCCTCGAGATGAACATCGGCTATATGCCCAACGGCTCGACGCCGCGCGATCGGCTCGATTTCAGCCGGCTGCTCGACCTGTGGAGTTGCCTGGGATTGCCGCTGCACCTAATGCTTTCGTTCCCCACCAGCGCGCAGCCCGACGCAAAAGCGCGACTTTCGCACACAGCCTGGCCTGCCGATTGCGATTGGTCGCCCGAAGCGCAGGCCACCTGGATTAAGCGCTACATGCCGGTTCTTTTTGCAAAGTCGTACGTGAGCACGATAACGTGGGCACAGCTCAGCGACTCGGAGATGCATGAGTACGCCCATGGCGGCTTGTTCGACGCCGCCGGCGCGGCGAAGCCTGCGTTCATGTCGCTGGTCAACTTGCGCAAGAAGTATTTGCAATAGCCTTGCCCCACAATGCTCGATGCCCCCAGGGTATCATTTTGCCGACAGGAGTTTTCTGATGCGCCGCCCGCTGATTGCCTTGCCGATGCTGATTGCCATGACGACTTTCATACTGGCCGCCGACGCGCCCGATTCGATTCCTGGCCTCGGTCCGACCGGTCCGATCACCAAGGTACACGGAGGCTTTCAATTCACCGAAGGACCCGCAGCGGACACGCAAGGCAATTTGTTCTTCGACGACATTCCCGCCTCGCGGACCTATAAGCTCGACCCGCAAAACAAGCTGACCGTGTTTCGTGAACCTTCGAACAACTCCAACGGCCTGATGTTCAACGGCCGCGGCGAGTTGGTCGCCTGCGAGATGCAGGGGCAGGTGGTCGCGATCGCGGCCGATGGCACGAAAGTGCGGCCGATTGCCACTCAGTACCAGGGCAAGCGGTTTAACGCGCCGAACGATCTGGTCATCGATTCAACCGGCGGCGTGTACTTCACTGATCCGCATTTTCGCGCGCCAGAGCCTTTGCCCCAAGGTGTGACGGCCGTGTACTACGTTGCGACCGATGGCACCGTGACTCGCTTGATGGACGACCTGAAAGCCCCGAACGGAGTGATTCTGTCGCCCGATGAAAAGACGCTCTACGTCATCCCGAGCCTGCAAGAAGAAATGATGGCGTATCCGGTCGAAGGCCCGGGCAAGCTCGGAAAAGGGCGCGTATTCTGCAAGCTGAAACAGCCCGAAGGCAAGTCGGGCACCGGCGGCGACGGGCTGACCGTTGATGAAAGAGGCAACCTGTACATTACCAGCGGCCTGGGCTTGCAAGTGTTCGATAAGGACGGCAAAGCGCTAGGAATCATCGCTCTGCCCGAACAACCGGCCAACTGTACGTTCGGCGGCCCGAACGGCACAACGATCTACGCCACCGCGCGCACGTCGCTGTACGCGGTTCCGATGTCGGTGAAAGGCCACGTGTTTTCGGCAGGGAAATAGCGTGACTACCTTCGCGACGGCCGAAGAAAGCTGCGATCAAGAGCCACGCGGACGGAATCACTTCCGCGCATCCGCTGATCGCTTCTGATGGCTAACTTTCGGTTTGCTGCGGCGACGTCGAACTACGCGCCTGCGCGGCCGAAACAAATCAGGCACATATCGTCGCTTTGCGCGCGGGCGCCAACAAAATGCTTCACGTCGGACAAGATGCGGTTGCCTAGCGCGACGGCTCCCGTGACCGGCGGAGCAAGCTGACTACGAAGGCGCTCGAAACCGTAGAGTTCATTCTTCTCGTTCATTGCTTCACTGATGCCGTCGGTGAAAATCGACATCATGTCGCCGCGCGCCAACGAGCAGGTGCACTGCTCGTATTGATACCCGCTGTCGACGCCCAGCGGCACGCCCGCAGCCTCGTCGCCGATCGCTTCGATCGTGCCGTTGCCGTGCCGCAGCAGCGGCGCCATGTGGCCGGCATTGGCGATGGTGATCTCATGCTTGTTCAGGTCGATGACCGCCATGACGGCGGTAACGAATCGATCTTCCCAACCGCCGCGTCCAAAAATGCCGTTCAGCCGGCTCATTGCGGCTGCGGGGCTGGCTTCGCTGACCAAACAATACCGCGCCTCGCTCGACAAGCGCGCCATGATCAAAGCCGCCGGTACACCTTTGCCCGAAACGTCGGCCAGAATCACCGCCAGCCGAGCGTTTGGCAGCGACACATAATCAAAGTAATCGCCACCGACCTGCTGCGCCGGGTCGTAGAAGTCGAAGAACTCGTATCCGTTCACCCGCGGCGGTGCGCCGGGCAAAATTCCCTGCTGCACGATATGCGCCAGATGCAGGTCGCGCTCCAACGCTCGGCGGTCCATGGCGGCCTCGTGCAGTTGAGCATTCTCGACGGCCACCGCCGCCTGGCAGGCGACGCTGGCCAACACATCGAGGTCGTCCTGCTGGAATCGGCTGCGCTGGTCGAGCGTGTCGATTTGTATCACGCCGAGCGCCTGTCCTTCGCTCGCCAGCAGCGGGGCGCACATCATCGACCGGATGCGAAAGTCGGCAATGCTTTGGCTGGTGTCGAAACGCGTGTCGGTCGCGGCGTCGG